>DAIEQP010000200.1 GCA_027347805.1 Ignavibacteria bacterium
CACCGGATTGTGCATTTCCGTACTCTGCACTAAATCCGCTCGTATAAACTTCCACTTGTTGTAACCCTGTAACCATTGGAGAAAATGATCTTTGATTGCTAAGCGGATTATTAATAGATGCGCCGCCTATCAAATAACTTGATTGGCCAATTCTTCCGCCGCGAAAGTGATCATCAATAACATCTGCTTGAAGTTCTAATATGTCGGTTACAGAAGCAACACCGGCTGTGCTGGATACATCAGCAATATTATAGACTTGTTTTGTTGCTGTAATATCCGGTTCTACTTTTTTAGGACTAAAAGCTGAGACTACAACTTCTTTTCCCTGTACAGCATCAACTTCCAGGGAAAAATTAATTTCAGAAGTTTTGTCAACATCAACTTTCACCTGTGTAACAATTTCCGAACGGTACCCAACATATGATGCTTTTACACTATATAAACCGGGAGGCACATTGAGGATAAAGAAATCACCATCCACATTTGTAGAGGCTCCTCTCATCTGTGGAATTTTCTTTTCTACTCCATCTTCCCATTTGGAAACAATAACAATTGAAGCACCTAAAAGTGGTTCTTTAGTTGCTTTATCAATTGCTTTCCCGGAAATTTTTCCCGTTTCACCGGCAAAGATTAAACTAAAACTGCCGATTATGAGAATTAATAAATAAGCTAAAAAAAATGTTTTTCTCATTTGGATCAGCTCCTAAGATTACATTATAAACTTTTTTTTAGAATGCATTATGAATTAAATCTTGATTCATTATTGAATCAGTTGAAATGATTTGACGGCGATAATTTATGCACCGTTTATTGATTAAAACGCACAGAATTATTCTTCCATTTTTCTTTGTTTTGTTTTTATATATCATGAGTTAGATTTGATCATTCCTTCAACTTTCATCATTTTTTGAGCGTGTTCTTTGGCTATTACTAAATGTTGTTTCATTTCGTTATAGCACAAATCAGGATCGCCAATTTCTATGGCTTTCAGAATTCTTGAATGCCATTCAATTGCAGATTCACGCGCTTCAGGAACATCAGACATAATTTTTGATTTTATTTCTGGCATTAATCTAAATACCGGTTTGAGCATCAAT
The DNA here is from genome assembly GCA_027347805.1 of Ignavibacteria bacterium. Lineage (GTDB taxonomy): Bacteria > Bacteroidota > Ignavibacteria > Ignavibacteriales > Melioribacteraceae > Stygiobacter. The sequence goes on from DAIEQP010000200.1 coordinate 1,098, forward strand.
GGCAGAAGATTATTTTGTGTTGCCTGGGCAATGTTCAAATGAAAATTCATATCCAATTTTGCCCATTCAGCCGGAGTTCCTACAAAAACTTTCATAGCATCAACATCTGCACGCAGTTTATCCAAATCCTCTTCATTTCTATTTTTTGCTGCACCTCTGGCAATTTCCGGTTCAAGAAACTCTCTTGCTTCAATTATATCTATTATATATGATGCACCTACTTTTGTTTTTAAATAACTATGCATCGGGTCAGTTACATGTTTTGATGTTAAGCCCCGGACAAATATTCCGCGACCCTTTTCAATTGAGATCATCCCTTTTGCGCTCAGCATTCTTAATGCTTCTCTAACTGCCGTTCTGCTAACGCCAAACTGAGAGCATAATTCAAACTCCGAAGGCAGTTTTGTACCAATTTGGATTTTACCATTCTCAATAGCATCTTCAATTTCATCAGCGACTCTTATGCTTAATAATTCTCTGTTTCCGACAGGCGTAAACATGTTATCTTTCCTTATAATACAAATAAATAAAATTTATAACACAAAATATGTTATATGTCATACATAATATATGTTTAAAAGGAGATTCATGTCAACTAATTATCGATTCAATTTTCAGGTAGAAAACTCAGGATTAATCTGAAATAGTAATATAAGTTCCTTTGAAATCCTGATTTCTAACCTCAACAACACCTTTTTCAAATGGAATGTGCTTAAATTTTATTTGCGCTTTTCCATTTGCCAGTTCTATAACACTGCTTCCTTTAGGAATTCCCAATTTATCCAGCAAATTACCACCACTTAAAGCGGAAAAATATACTCTGGAATTAAAATCAATACAGTGTTTTCCATCTTTATCAACTGCATATGCTGTAATCAAATAATTTCCATCTGAACATCTCTCTTTGGAAAGGATCAGTTCTTCAGGTTTGCCATTTTTCTTTGTTGAATACATTATTTGAAGAGTATCATTACAGATAATATTATTAGAATCATATCCTACGGCTTTAACTTTATTTTTTCCATCAGCAAATTGAACTTGCCAGGATAATCCGCTTGCCGGAAATTTTTTGATATCTTTTTTCAGCTTACCCTGACTAACATCATTCACAAATAATTCGACTTCACTACAATTACTAAAAACATTCAACTCAAGTTTTTGATTTGATCCGCCGGATCTTTCCAGCCAGGTGTGTGATTCAATGTAACAGAATTTTGGATTGGTAGTCCAATAGCTTTTGAAAACATAATAAGCATCTTTGGGATTATTATTCATGTCGACCAATCCTTTTTGATTTACATAAGGAATTGGATTTTCAGGGCGCAGTGGTGTTGTAAAATCGCGGAAGATCCACTGAGCTGAGCCAGTAAACCAATCAAGATTTTCAGTTACATGAAGATACCAATCAAAAAGATCTACGATATAACTTTCACTCCAATCGCCAAGATTAGCAATACTGCTAGACTTTATTTTATTGATGGGTTCGTCACCGCCGCTAGTAGTTATTTTGCCTTCACCGTTAATTGGATTTTCAGTATGCCGCCCAACGTGGCTATCGCCACCATACTCTGCATGAAAAAATCTTTTATACATATCTCTTGCTTTGGTAATCGACTGTTCATAGTTTTTATAAACATCCGAATACCATCCACTCCAAATAGATGGTGAAAAAACGTCTACCACATCCTGCGCTGCCGGAAATTTCCTGGTTGTTGTTAATCGATATGGATCAAGCTGCTTTACTAATGAGTTAAGAGTTTTCGCAAAAGCTTTAAGTGAGTCCGGATTATTTCCTCCTTCAAAATCCGGCAGCCAATCGCTCTCATTTCCAATAGACCACAATACAATACTAGGATGGTTGTAATTCTGCAATATCATCTGCTTAAATAATTTTTTTGTGTTTTCCTGCCATAGCTTGGGACCAACTCCTCCACGGCACCATGGATTTTCATCCCACACCAGCAATCCTAATTCATCACAAGCACGATACACTTCAAGTGCTTGAGGATAATGAGCAAGCCGCACAAAGTTGGCGCCTATTTCTTTTATCAAACGAATATCTTTTCTATGAATGCTGTCTGGCAATGCATTTCCAAGACCTGATAGTTCTTCATGACGATGGGTCCCCCTTAATAGAAGTCTATTTCCATTTAAATAGAATGCGCCATGTTCCTTAAATTCATACCATCGATAACCGATTCTATCCGAAAATTCGTCAACAAACTTCTTGCCTTCATAGATAGATGCCTTTACAGTATAAAGATTTGGTGTATCGGGAGACCAAAGTTTTGGATTTTTTATTTCAGGTAATTGTAAACTAATTTCATTTTGTTCGGCATTTATTTCAAATGATTTTTCGGTTTTACAAACCTCAACATTCTTTTTGTCAATTAATTGAATAAGGAAAGTAAGTTTCCTTTTTTCTTTAGAATTTATTGTAAGATTTACTCTTGTAGCTGCCCGCTTAATCGAAACTTCAGGTGTTTGAATGTTGATCCTTTCAAAATTTGTCTGAGGGACAATATTCAGCCAGACGTTTCTGGTTATACCGCCATATAAAACAAAATCAGATTTTTGTGAAGGAATCAGATAAGGATCATAAGAATTATCTGCTTTTACAGTTACAATATTTGTTTCGTCTGGTTTAATAAAATTAGTGATATCAACATCAAATCCTACGTAACCACCAACAAATCCTCCGGCATAATTACCATTTACATAAACTTCGCTTTTATTATTTACACCTTCGAAGTGAAGCTTGTAAATCATTTTAACTTTGAAAGTAGGAATAAATATTTCTTTCTGATACCAGCCGATGTCTCTCCTGTAACCGGGTTCGATATCAAGAGCATCTTTACTATTCCATGTGTGAGGCAGATTAATTTTTTGCCAATTTTTTGTAGTTTCATAAAGTTTATCAAAGGATCTGATTCCATCTTCCAAATAGAACCAGTTTTCATTTATCAGATAACCTTTCCGAAGCGGTGAGTCCAAAACATAATTTTGTTTTTTCTCCTGCTCGTAATATTTTTTTAACACTTCAGTAAAATAATAATCACCACATGGGAATGATTCATCTACTCCATAACTTTTGGCAAAATTATAAACAGTATGCAGAAGCAATCCCTGCTCAATTTCCCGTTTACTTTTTATGAAAAGATAATTATCAGTTAATGATTTTGTAATGATCGATGCAGATTGTAGATATTTCTTGTAAACATCTTTTTCATTTGTTAATTCAGAAATCAAAAACATTCCTGAGGCGGCAATTGCAGCTGCAGAGGCATCTTTAACTACATTTTGATTTTTCAAATCCAAATCCCATGTCGGCACAAAATCACCAGGCAGATTGTTTAGAAAATAATCGGCCATTTTTTTTGAGATGGTAAAAAACCGCTGGTCACCTGTAAATTTATAAGCCAGTGCAAATCCATAAATTCCCCACGCCTGGCCGCGAGCCCAGGTCGATTCATCTGAATAACCTTGATATGTATGCTTCTTTATTACTTTACCGTCCTGCGGATCAAATTCAACAACATGATATGAAGAGTAGTTTTGACGGACATGTTCGTTCATACAAGTAATTGCGTGCTTGTATGCAACATCATATAAAAGCGTGTCGCCAGTTTCTTTAGCTGCCCAGAATAAAAGTTCAAGATTCAGCATTGTATCTATAATTGACCAACCTTCACGGTCGTTGCTTCCGAGTTTTCCCCAAGCTCTTATAAAATTTCCATTTGTATTGAATCGCTTTGCTAAAGTTCTTGCGGCTGTTATTGCAGCATCTTTATATTTTTTTATACCCGTATGTTCATAAGCTTTAATGCATGAATGCAAAAAGATAAAGCCGAGATCATGTGTATTATCAACTTGCGCAAATTTGATGAGAGAATCCGCATGCACAATAGCCCTCTTCTTAAACTCTTCATTACCAGTAATATCATATAAATTCCAAAGCTCGCCGGATGTAAAGCCCGCAAACCAATTGAGTTTATCCGACAATACCCACTTTCCGTTTTCAGTGTAGGTGGGAAATCGTCCTGCAAAAATATTGTCAATTTTTATTAATTGATCTCCAACGGTTTTATAAACATCTTGTGCGTTCAAGATCAAGTTAGTCACAATTAAAAAAAGTATAAGCAATTTTGTTTTCATAATGTTTTTTTTGTTTTGTTATATTAATCAATCCAAAGGACCGGTTGACGAATTGGAAAATTTCTTATTACTTCTTCGTTTGTCGGATCTGGTTCAAGTTTCTTCCAAAGTTCAAAGTACTGAGATTTATTAAAGTATAATGCACCGAACAATAAGAATGGCTGTCTGTTAGGAAATAAGTCATAATACATTACATCAGCATTAAATTTCCATTTTGATTTATCCGCAACAAACGGAAACATAAATTCCATGGCAGTCTTAATACTTCTTCCATCCGGCAAAGAATAGTTCATTAAGTTTTCTTTTTCATCTGTAAGAATTCTGCACACTATTGTCATCACATCAAGATTAAAAAGAGAATAGCTGTAAGGTTTGGTGCGTGCAGTTTCAAGCGGGAAACTGCCATCAAGAGCCATCTGGTTAGGCAGCAATTCCTTTTTATATTTTTCTTTGCAAAACTGAATCATCTTTTCATCACTAACAAATCTTGCATATTCTGCTGCCTGCATAACCCAGCAAGTTCCATGATTGTTCTTTGCGTCTCTCTCTTCAATACCGTTTTTGCTGGTATTCATCCAGTTAAGAAAATCATTAAACCAATTTTTAATTTCCTTAAGATCGGAGCGGCTTATTTGTTTATATTTTTCCAAAACAATAATTGATTGAACAATTTCAACGAAATGAATAGCATCAATTATTCCAACTCCTCTTCCGGTGGTTACTCCCTTTATTGCCTGGGCATACTGCAGATTTGGATTCATTCTTGTTTCTTCATTTACAAACCAGGCTTTCAGATGTTCGATTGCTTTAACAGAATATTTGCTTTGATGAGTTAATTTAAATGCAGCAATAAGTGTCGGGACAATTTTACTGAATCTTATCAGTGCACGTCTGTGTTCGACAAAATTTTCTGGGTTTGTTTCACCATCTTTTCTTATGTATGGTCCATTTGGATTAGAAGGATCGGGCCACCAATAATCACCTTCTGAAAAAAAATCGTGCCTACCTCCCGCACTCCTTGATGAATAAGCAGATGTAATAGTAACAGGTTTTTCATTCAAGTTTAGATTTGCTGCTTTAATTACTCTACTTTTTTCAATTTGGAATAACAGCTTTCGCGAAATTAATTCTCTTGCAATACTGAAATTCGATCCCACTAGAACTAGAATCGCAGTGATGCAGATATTTTTTAGATATTTATTAAAATATTTTTTTCCAATCATTTCACTCCCAGATAATTTCTTCAGTAAGATTATTAGCAAAGATTTTATGCAGCCAGTTATTATATATTTCATCATCAAACTTTTTTTGCGCTATCTTCAATAGCGGAAGCAAAGAATTATTTTTCATAGTCTCAATTTGCTTATACTTCCAATTTGCATGCTCAATCGAATATGGAATTAAAAAGTCGAGCGCCTTACGAATTGAACTGCCGTTTTCAGATTCATATTTCCACAGATCCACACCAATTCTTTCGCCAATAATTGCAAGGTGAAACAAACCGGATAAATTCATCAAGCTATAACCCCATGATTTTGTACGTGCAAGTTCGAGCGGTTGTTTTCCGTCGGCTTCTATTTGTGAAGCAATTCGTTTTGTTTTTGAAGCCTCAATACACTCTTTTGCAATTTCAGTTTTGCCAAGAAATAGAGCGATCGCACATTTCTGAACATCATACCATGTTCCATGATTATTTTTCTCGTTCGATTCATCAATTCCGTATTGATGTTTAGTTATCCATTCAAAGTACTTATCAAACCAATCAAATATTTTAGCATAAAATTCATCATTCAATTTTCCGGATAATCTAAGCAGAGTTACTGCATCTGTAATCTTAAATAATCCACGAGTCTCGATTAAACCAATTCCTCTTCCGGTATTTATACCTGGAATATATTGTGCATGCTGCATATTAGGATTCATTTTGGTCTGATCATCGAGAAACCAGACTCGCATAAGCTCAGTCGCTTTGTCGGCATATCGTTTATCTTTTGTTATATAAAAAGCCGTTGTCAAAACATCAACTGCTTCAATTGTTTTTGAAAGATATGCTTCATCAGTAATTTTCCGGTACTCCGGATTTACTTCACCATCTCTTCTTATATAAGGAAGACCATCATTTTTTGAAGGATCAGGCCACCAATATGGACCCATACTTATAAAATCATGCTTATTGCCGCTTGGCGGAATTACTTCTTTATCCATAACAGAAAGCGGTTTGGCAGAAAGTAAATCCTGAGCAAGCTTAAGAAAATTTTCCAATTGTTTAGCAGATTTATCACCGCTGCTGGTAAATTTTTGGTAATATTGGTCTAGCACTTTTAAGTCAAGAAAAATTGGCTGATTACTTTTGTCTTGTCCTAAAAGAAGAATTGAAAAACTAAAAAACACTAAAAAACAAGAAATTGATTTCACAATTATTGCCCGCTTATTAATTACTAAATTTTTCATAGAATAAACTATTAATCTACTGTAACAGGAATATTCTGCAACAAATAAATAATTGAAATTTTATTTCAGATATAATCCAAATTTTTTAATTGCAATTGGCGACTTTGATTTAACAATGGTGAGACGAACTTTCCAAACCGTCTCTTTGGGAAATTCATCAATCTTGCTTTTACCAACAGTAAATCCTTTTGAAAGAAGTTTCCAATCACTTTGAATCTGTCCCTCAATTTTATATTCCTGAATTCTTCCTTCGAAACTAGCAGCTTCACAAATTTCAGCCGAGTTAATTTCGATTGGACCTTCAGTATCTACTTCGAATGTTGATGTTTCAACTCCATCATCCGTCATCCAATAAGTAATTTCATTTCCATCAAGAGCTTTTTCTGCTCCATACTCCCGTTTATTCCCTCTTACATTGCTTGTATTTACAGGGCGATTTCTTGCCAGATCAATTCCATCTTTTGGATCTTTTTCATACTTTAATTTAGTAGAGCTGGCTATTGCATCATCTCTCATTTTTTCAATTTCATTTTCATCATAACCAACATTAAGCAATGCTTTTCTGCCAAGCCGTTCTTTAAGCTGAGCAAGATATAAGCTTTGTGGAAAAACATTTTTTCCAAAACTTTCATATTCACCGTCGGGTATAATCGGTTTTGAATCAAATAACCTTGCTGTTTGATTTTTTGTTCCAATACAACCAATCGCCCAATTCAAAGTGCCGGGAGGATTTTGAATAATAAAAGTTTTTGCGATACTGTTCCATACAACACCCCAGGCCATTGTCCATCCATGTCCGGAACCAGCAACACCGCGATTCATATAATCTATTCCGCCATCTAAAATCTTGCAGTTATCGATCAACAATCCGGTAGACCATCTTTGATGCGGCTGCAATCTGCTTCCATTCCCACTAAACGATGAATTTAAAACAACATTTGGTCCGCACACAAGAGAACTCGTCCAAACGAAATAAGTATTGCCGCCAGTTGCTTTGCATCTATCAATCAGAATTTGACTTCCTTTGATATTAAAATCAGCCGGTTTTGAGGCACCGAGATTTGGATATGTATGATAAACCTCTACATTTTGCACCGTTATTCTATTACCCGAAAGTGAAGTGCTGTTCATAGTCTCATCACAATAAATATCCTTAATCCAGCAGTCATCTCCATTTATTTGAACAGCAGAATATGGTGCTTCTGAGTATTTTATCTCAAGAGGAGGGCATTTAATTCGGATTTTTTCGATCCCAACATTACTTATTGTTGATTGTTTTTTTTCTTTGACCACAATTGCGCCGGGAGGATTGAGATATGCGGAATCATATGAGTCCGGAAGAGGAATATCAATATTAATTTTGTTCCCCTCAATTTTTTTGATGACTCTTTTAGCATCTCCGGTTCTTTTTGTAGATAGAAAGGTTTGTTCCCTGCCATCTCGTTTAAGATTGTCCATCTCTATAAAGTGCAGCCAATTATTTGTTACCGGTCGTTTAATAAAGATTGTATCGCCAACTTCAAACCCGTTTATGTTCTCCACCGAAAAAGCGGTAGAACCACTTGGAACGTAGGAATCCATAATTGTTGTGGTAACCGAGTATTTTATTTCATCAGAATTATTTTGACTTCGGTTGGCAACATCATCATCGCTTTCATTGGAACCAATTATAAATGCACAATGCTTATCCCCTGTCATGTTTATAACTGTTCCGTTACTTCCGCTTCCTTTTCCTGTTAAGATTATTCCGCTTGAATGAATACTTATTGTTTTTGAACAATTAAACACTCCAGAATCCAAAACTATAGTTCCGCGTAATGCATTCCTTAAAGGCAAAACAGAAATTTCATCAATCGCTCTTTGAATTTTATCAGAAGCATCATTTTCGCCTTCAGAAGATATTTCTTTTACTATTGGTGCAGTTGGAAGAGCAACGCCCCCTCCTTTATAACCTGCAAATGAGAAATCTAAAATTCTATCCCCTTTTTCCGTAGTCTTATATTTTAATTCTTTGTCAGAATTATAAAATACCCAGCTGCTTGTATTCCTGTTTTCTGTTTGAGCAAAAGAGGATTTTATATTTACTAATAGCATTACAAGCACAAAATATATTATGAAGTTACGCGAATAAAATAAACGACGAGAACTAGTTTTGAATTTCATATTATTTTTGATGCACTATTTAATTTCTATTGAACCATAATTTATTTTTAATGGTGAATTGTATTCTTTAGAAGTTTTCTTCACATAATCGATGAAGGATTCTTTAGTATTATAAACTACTCCTTCGTTCCAGGCGCCGGCAATCAAATATTCATAACTCAGATTATTTGTTACAGGAATACTGAATAGATGATTTCCACCCATCGATTTTATCTTTCTATACTCCGGGTGATATATATCTTTAACTACCAATGCAGTTCCGATGAACTCAACTTTGTGACCTTTCTGACCGGTATCATCATCCGGATCGGCAGCTTGATCAGTCGCGGCTCTAATGACAAATCCATTTCCAAATTCATTATAATATTCTTCGGCACCCGAACGAATTCCGCACGCGAAAGTTACTCCGTTTCTTGCAGGGAAGAATTTTGAAAATGTTACTTTACATGTTGAATAGTTTTGTCTTGTATATGCAGTATAGTCTTGAGTCAATTCATAATAACCGCTTCCGCTATTCCAATTCATAGTTTTAATACGAATTATACTTCTCATAGGGCCATTAACTACAACATCAAAAGCATAACGTGTTGAAGTCAATTGGTCTTCATTAAAATTTTCCTCGGATATTTTCTCACCTTCATATGGAACAAAGCGTGGTGTTGATACAGTATCTGGCCGGTTTGGAAATTCAAATAAACCAATTCCGCCTGCGCCAAAAGAATTACTTACACGCATTATGTCAGAACCGAAATCCCAATTCGCTTTTGGAATTCCCTGGTAACCGCAATAATTATGAACACACATTTCTTCTGACATAAGCACAGATTTTCTTTTTCCATACATATCCACACTTGTTGGGAACCATAACTTCCACCCAATATTTTCAGATTCCCACCAGGGGATTATATGCCGGCAGTAACTACCAATTGTTGCATGAGTGCCATGCGGATTCCATCCCCTTCCTGAAAAACCAAAATAGATGTATAATGTTTTTGATTCCTTTGATTTAATATCTGTCTGGAAAAACAACTCATCCCATATTCCGTCTTTATCTAAATCATCAAGCTGATAAAATATTTGATGACCATTCGTTTCCTGCCTGATACCATGACCGCCAACAAATGCAAGTTCCTCTTTAGTCGGTTCCGGTTTTGAAGGAAGCGACGGATCAACAACAGTAACCCACATTTCATGTAACTTTTTAACAGGAAATTCATCACGCGGAATAGCAACCGGACAATCCTTCCGATCAAAATCCAATTTATTTTCGATGATTATCTTAATCCTTTTTGCAGGTGCAAAATTTCCTTCATTATACCATCCGCCTGCCTGGGCTGATAACAAATTAGTGACAGCAATCAGCAGAATTAAAATCCGATTAAGTTTATGAAAATATGATTTCATACAATCCTCGTTTTTATAATCCTTTATTTACTTTTCTCAAATAAACTGTTCAGAAAAACCACAGCTGCGTTTGCAACAACTCCATCCTGAGCTGATGAGCCGCCGCTAACACCAATAGCTCCGATGTATTGACCATCAATTACAAACGGCAATCCTCCTTCAAACGGAACAACATTCGGCAATGCAAGTATCGAATTATTTCCACCTGCAACTCTTTCCTCGTAAGTTTTTGTCGATCTCTTAAAATAGATTGCAGTTTTAGCTTTTTTCATAGAAACTTCTACACTACCAATCTGTGTGTTATCCATCTTTCCGAAATAGACAAGATTTCCTCCATCATCGACAATTGAAACTGCAACAGTCCAATTATTTTTTACTGCTTCCGCTTCAGCAACGGATGCGATTTTTTTTGCTAGTTCCAGGCTTATTGTTTTCTTTTCAATTAATTGTGCATTGATATTTGCCATTAATAAAAAAAGAAAACCGGTGCAGACTAAAGATTTAATTTTTCTCATTTATTTACCCTTTAAATTATTGTAGAATGAATCCATCCTTCTCTTTTGTAAATTTCCATTTTAATTCCTGGTCTAAATATTTAGCTGTGAAGAGTAAGCTATTATCATCCTGCAGCCTCATAGAAACTGAATTTACTATCAGGTTTGCTTCATCTCTATCTTTCACAGGAAGCATCAATGTTCCAATCAAACTTGATTTTGTTTTAGCCTTTACGGTTGCTTCAACATAAGGAAACCATTCAAGCTTTTCTTCTGCAGTAACTGATATTGAAGCAAGTTTGTCATCAATTATTTTCAATTCATTATTTAACGCAACCGGAATTAATAACATATTATGATTTTTGCTGTCTGACAGATAGACATAATTTCCAAAATTCTTATAACCGGGACCGCGTTCTTCAGTATTCTGATTCGAATTACGTCTTCTTCCAGAACTTCTTTCTTCCAGCAAATTTTCTTGACCAACACCCGGAAAGAAACGCGCTGAAACAGTAGAACCGACCTCTGATTCAACTTCATCCAATATTAGTGTTATGGATGGTTTTTCCAAAACAATATTTCTTCTCCATTTTTTTAATTCTTTGCCTGGATATGCACCGGTAGGATTCATTAGAACATAATCTCTATTGATGCTGGTTCTGAAATCAAGAATTTTACCACCGACATTTTCAAGCCATGGCTGATTTTTCTTTTTGGCAATTATTTGTTTCTCACCATTAACCATAACAACATTATGTCCCTCGCTCGATCCATATACATAATCAAATCTTTCTTCATTAAAATATTGTTCATCGTAAGACATTCTTCCAATATCTTTAATGAATGGAACTCCCTGCCAAGTTAAAATGAATTGCCCGCAATCAAGATGTCCATGATGCGGGTCATCATTGTAGCCCGCTTTGCATGCAACCGTAACAGAAGATGGGTCATCAAAACTGCTGCGCAATATTGCCCAGTTGATATTTTTGAAGTATCGTGATTTTTCTTTTGGCTCTTCAGCACTCACTCTACTCTTTGGCCATATTATGTCAAATAATTCAGATCCTTCGCCGACAAATTTATTTCTATAAAATGCAGAGGTTTTACTTTTTGTTTCATCCACATATTTATTAATTAGAAATGAAGAACCGCCCGGTGCACCATTGCTGTCTCCAAAAGATGCTGTCAATGCATAAAGTAAAAAGTCAACAGCATTTGCTTTTATTTTCGGGTGATTGAATAGATTATATTTACCGCCGCTTATTCTTTTTAGCGCGTCACCAAAAAACAATCCGCCTTCCAGCATATAGCTGAAATAACCCCGGCCTTCCTGCCAGCCCCCTTCATCACCAATCTGATCGAATGTTTTATTAATGCGATTATATGATTCTGCGACAACATCAATCAGCTGGGGATTTTCTTTCAGTAATGCTATGGACGAGACACCCAATCCTCCAAAACAAACAGCTGACCAGTTGCATTTGTAGGCTGAAGACCACCAGAAGAACTCATAATTACCACGAACTCTGGTTATAGCTTTTTCAAGAATTGCATTCCGGATTTTATCTCTTTGCTGAAGTTTCAAAACCGGATATAACCAATCATAAACTGTTGCCAAAATTCTCGATACACGTGACGAACCTAAATCATATGAAAACACAACTTGATCATCAGGAACATTCCATGGCCAGACTCTTGGATAAATAATATCGAATGAATGTGCAGCATATCTCCATTCCGGCACATCGCAAATTGCTTCTGCAAATTCATATGCGCGCTCAGTATATTTCTCTTCTCCCGTAATTTGATACAGAAATGAAAGTTTAATTGCACCTTCGCAGATCATAGATATATAAGCGGATGCTTCATTTTCAGTATCGAACCTCGGATGTTTTGGTTCATAAAGAAATTTCTTAGCAAAAGGCATTCTTAAAAAGCGATTTCCCTCAGCTAACAAAATCTTCATAATATTTTTACATTCCGCATCATTTTCAATTCTCTGTTTAAGTAAGTCTTTTTCTTCATTTGAAAAAAACAGATACGGATGCTGAAGATTTTTTAAATCAACACTCTTTTTAATTTCCTCAAGACTAACCTGCGAAAAAACACTAGTTGTTAATAAATGTAAAAACAGAAACACAGACGATAACGTAAGAATTCTTTTCATATTAGTTCCTTAATTCAGCGATTGCAATTCCGCTTTCTCCTGCTACAGAGTAAAGCAAATAAGTTTTATTTCCTTCTTTATAAACTGCCGGGTCTCTTAATTCGTGAAGTTTACTTTTAGCTGCACCTGAATTCGATACTTTAATAGGTAGTTCGCTTCCCTCATAATCGAATTCAGATTTTATGATGACAACAGGTTTAATGGCTTTCCATTTTTTCCAATCACCTGAAAGAATAATCTTTGCCATCACAATAGATTCAGGTGCATCTCCAATATTTGAATAGTAGATCGATAATGTATCATTACTCAGGTCCAATGCGACATGACGAATATGAACAGCGTTAGTATCCTGATCAGGGAACGGATTGCCTCCATATTCAAAATTATTTTTTCCATCTGCAGATCTATAAATTTCTCCACCTTTAGCAACTGCGTAATAATATTTATTCCAATTGAATACACGGAAATAGCTTTCACCTAGAATTTCATTCCCAGCGGAAAAATTGATTCCATCTTTTGAATATGCGAAAAAGGAATACTGCCCTTTTTTGTTTTTTACAGGCCCATGAAAGTACATTCGGATTTCTTTTGTTGCTTCATCAATATGAGCATCAGGAGAGGCGATGTGGCTTGAACAAATTGTTTGCGATAAATTTAGAGTACCCGGCTCATAAATTTTCCATGGACCTTTAAGATTGTCAGCATAAGCCAGCCTGATAAATTTTCCATTATGATGAGCGAAATAGAGATAATACTTTCCAAGTGGATTTGAAACCCAATCCGGTACTTTTATCAATGACGGTCCATTTATATTTTCACCAATTGATATGCTAAAAGCAGGAGTTACAATTGGATTTTCTACAAACCTTAAAACAGATTTTTGTTTTTCACTTTGCCCGAATGTTTCGAAGCCGAAACAAATAATTAATAGAAGGTAAGCAAATACAAAATTCTGTTTCATGTTATTTAATCAAAATCATTTTAGATGTTTTAGTGTAATTACCGGCGCTTAGTTTACAGTAATAAATTCCGCTGCTTAATGTTGAATTTGACACTGAAAAATGAGCAGAATAAACCCCGGGCTGTCTAAATTCATCCGCAAGAGTAGCTATGCATTTACCAAGGCAGTCATAAATCATTAATGTAACATTAGATGGTCTGGAAACCGAATACTTAATAGTTGTTGATGGATTAAACGGATTGGGATAATTTTGATATAATTCAAATCCGGTTGATATTTCCACTGTTTGATTATACAACGCAGCAGATGATTTATTAATGTAAATCAATTCAATACCATTACCGGTTTTGAGATTCCTTGAATAAAGTTTTTCGGCAGAATTATTCCAATGTTCACAAACTCCCAGACTATGAATTTGAGTACCATCTTTTTCAGGATCATAAATAAAATTCTTCGGCCAGTAAGTTGAATCGGCTGCCTGAAGAATATGATCATCAGCGCCATTGTATTGCGGATATGAACCGTAAGGATTATCGGATGTAAATTCAGTCTTCAAAAAATCGAAACCGACTGATTCCAACGCTACCTGATCTTGTGAAGCAAAAACTGATGAAGTCCAATCATTATTAAATGGAGCCATCTTGAATTTTCTCGGAGGATCGTTTGCTTCTGAGCCGGACCAGAGCGCATCAAGTAAAAATAAAACAGTTTTACCACCCAGATCTTTATGCCCCATTAAATCT
>DAIEQP010000218.1 GCA_027347805.1 Ignavibacteria bacterium
TTCTTCGGGATTTTTGTATTTGGAGAAATATTTCCCCTCATTGAAAATTTTTACAATTCCACAAATATGGGTAGAGTAACGCTGCCTGAATTTTTGGGATTGTCATATGGAACAGTAGTTTTTGTAGTTGTTGTAATGGCACTGGCTGCCTTTGCTGCAGCTGAATGGGGCGAAAAATTTATGGCTAAGAAAAATGGCAGGAGTGCAGAATGAAAGATAAATTGTTGAATCTTAACACATCAAAAAAAATGGCACTTGCTGCATTACTTCTCGGAATAATTGCGCTATTAATCGGTAATCCAAATAATAAAAATGTAATTCCTGTTAACGCAAAGGAACTTTCGTATTCAATAGTTATAGCGAATGATAAAATTAATGTGGTCGTATTAGCGGATTGGTTGATTAAAGAAAAAAAAGATTTTGTTTTGGTAGATCTCCGTACTGAAAAGGAATTCTCTGAGTACTGTATTCCCGGTTCGCAAAATATAGCAATTGAAGATTTGCTTACTTCTGAATTAAAACGAAATGAAAAAATTGTTTTGTATGGCGCGAATGATATTGCAGCATCTCAAGCATGGTTTATATTAAAAAGTTCGGGTTATAAAGGAGCGTTTATTTTGGATGGCGGAATGAATTCTTGGAAAAATGAAATTTTGTTTCCGAAACTCGCAATCAATGCCAGTCCTGAACAAATTAATGCATTCGAGAAAATCAAACAGGTTTCATTATACTTTGGTGGTAAACCCCAATTAATTAGTACTGCTGGTTCAGAATCGATTGTGTCACAGCCGACTTCTCTACAGGTAATGCCGAAAATTGCAGCGCCCGCCGGTGGATCATCTAAAGGAGCTGCAAAGAAAAAAAAGGAAGGGTGTTAATTTTTCGAAAGCAGAATATTCAGTTCTGCTTTAATTTAGCTCTTCAAGTTTTTCAATAATCTGGAACTTGCCTTCCAGATTGTAAAACTTTATCACATCATTTAGGATGGAATTACGAATTACAAGAATTAATTTTACTGATGAATTTTTTGTTTCAGAAATTAATTTGTGAAATTCTGGTTCAAGACCAGTACCCTTTAATTCAAGCGGCCCTACTTCATCAATAATTATCCATTTGTTTTGATTATTGAAAGCTTCTCTAAGAATTTCTTGAGCCCATTCAAAAGTTTGGATGCTGAACTTATACTTGCCTATTGAAATTATATTTTCAGTTTGCATGGTTTCAAGCGGCTTCAGAGTTTTGGATGAGATATGATATATGAATCTTCTCCCATCAATAACCGGTTGAAATATTCCATCAATACTTGTTTTGTTTGTAGCCCACTGCATTAATCGCGTGGTTTTACCTGTTTTAATTTCTCCGGTTAGAATAAAAATGTTCTTCATAATATTAGAAATCTATTAAAAGCAAATGTGCAAGTGACAAAGAAAGGAATGCTTTGATTCTTGAAAATCCTTTTTTTGTTGCTGATTTAAACCAGCAGTATTCAATAATCTTATTGAAAGCAGGGAATAACTCGGTGATTCGATTGACCTCACTGGCATGTTCAAATTTCTTTTTCTCAATAAAATTACCAATCCACTTAACAATCATTGGTGAAATAAAATTAAACCAAATTAAAGAAAATACAATAACACGGATAAGCATAAATAAAACATCAATTGATTTTATCTTTGCAAGGTGAGGGGTAAAGTATGTAATAAGCATTACACATATCATAAAACAAAGAAGAACAATTCCGGATTTTCTCTCCCACCAACGTTTTCTTTTCCCATTTTTACGCTTCTCGAAAACATGTTCGCTAAAATCTTTATCAATATTTTCGGCTTTGAGCTGAGCTGATTTTGCTTCTAGCCATTTATCAAACCTTCCTGCATAATAGCCAACAATTACTCCAGCCAAAAGATGAATTGAAGTATATATCAGAATGATTATAAAACTTGCGCTCGCATTTAATCCGAAGTTTAAAATTGGAACCTGGCTTGTTATAAATGAAACAAATGAATCAATCGAATCCCAAAGAGCATTGCCGAACAAAAGTGTCATCATTATTAATTTCTGAAACGCTGCAAATGTAAGAGCGCTTATACCCAAAAGCAGAGCCGAAATATTTTTTGAAGGAAAAATTGAAAAGAAAACAAAACCAAGTAATCCCTGAAGAGTAACGGCAAAGAATGAATTTAATGGAACAAACGGTGTTACAACTGCTTTAACCAATATGACAAGCAATGCAGATTTTAATATTTGCGATTTCTTTTCGGAAAGTACAGCAATTTGAGAGATAAAAATTACAGCAGCGCTTCCTATAAACAAACCTGTCAATGGAATTTTGATAATATGTAAAATTCCACCTAGAGCTGCTTCACTGAAGGCCCACAATGCCGTTATACGTTGAACGCCTAACTTTGATTTTACATCATTATATGAACTCGACAAAATTATTTGCCTTTCTTTTTGTCAAGGATATCATCAACCCAACTCATTGCGGCCATTGCCGGCGGAAAACCGATTGTAGGAATTGCAAGTAAAACAATATGCCTAATTTCTTTTTTTGAAAGACCGGCTTTAATTCCTTTTCTAACCTGTGCATGAACAGCACCTTCCATATTTAAACCAATTGCAAGTGCAATTTTAACCAATGCTCTTTCTTTATCGTTCAGTGGCCCGAGCCTGTGAATCGCATCACCCATATTTTCATAAGATGTTGCAATCTCAGGATAGTCTTTAAGAAATCGATCGAATCGTTTTGGAAGTCCAGCCATAATGTCCTCTCTAAAATGATGTCATAAATTAATTTTATTTTTTTGCCCATGCAAAATTGAAAAGAATATCTTGAATCACATCAAAAGTATTTATGTGATCATTTCTTTGTTGCCTTATTCTGAATATATTGCAAATAAGAATCAGGAGAATTTCCATTGAAAGTATTAGTAACGGGTGGTGCGGGTTATATTGGCTCTCACTTTGTTAAATTTCTTATCGAAAACAAACACGATGTCTGCGTAATTGATAACCTGAGCCGAGGTCATAAAGAAGCTGTTAACCCAAATTGCATATTTGCGCAAACCGATTTACTAGATTATGAAGGGCTAATAAAAAATATTGGTGAATATAAACCAGATTCTGTCGTTCATTTTGCGGCTTTTGCATATGTGGGTGAATCTGTTGAAAAACCTGAAATATATTATCAGAATAATGTCATTGGAAGCTTCAACTTGATTCGAGCATGTGTTGAAACCGGAGTAAAGAATTTTGTCTTTTCTTCTACATGTTCTATTTATGGAAATCCCGAACGAGTACCGATTGCAGAAGATCAAAACTCTAATCCGATTAATCCCTATGCAAACACCAAGTTGATAATTGAGATGTTGTTGCGCGATTTTGAAGTTGCGCATGGAATTAAAAGTGTCTGTTTAAGATATTTTAATGCTGCAGGTGCTCATCCTGATGGTGAACTAGGTGAAAGTCATGAACCAGAATCACATTTAATTCCACTTGTTCTTTTTACCGCACTAGGTAAACGAGAAAAAGTTTTAGTGTTTGGCAATGATTACAATACAAAAGATGGAACCTGCGTTCGTGATTATATTCATGTTCTTGATTTGGCGGATGCTCATTTAAAAGCACTTGATTATTTGTTGCAGGGAGGTAAATCAACAATTATCAATCTTGGTACAGGCGATGGAAATTCAGTTAAAGAAATAATTGAAAAATCTAATGAAATAACCGGCAAAGAAATTCCTTTCGAAATTGTTTCAAGACGTGCCGGTGATCCTGCAATACTTGTTGCTGATAACAAAAAAGCAAAAGAATTGTTGGGATGGCAGCCAAAATATGGAATCGAAGAAATAATTAAAACAGCATGGAATTGGCATAATAATCAAAAGTATTAGGAGTAATTGTGAAATTTGAGAAGACAGGCATTGAAGGACTAACAATTATTACTCCAGATGTTTTTCCTGATGATCGCGGTTTTTTTTTCGAATCGTTTAACAAACAGAAATTTTTGTTCGGCGGAATTGATCAAATTTTTATTCAGGATAATATTTCCAAGTCAAAAAAAGGAACAATCAGGGGCTTGCATTATCAGATTGGAAACAGTGCACAGGGAAAATTATGCAGTGTTGTGCTTGGTAAAGTACTTGATGTTGCAGTTGATATTCGTTTTGGTTCACCTTCTTTCGGAAAATATTTTTCTATAGAACTTGATGATGTTGATAAAAAATTGTTCTGGATTCCGCCTGGATTCGCTCATGGATTTTCGGTACTTAGTGAAGAAGCAATATTTAGTTACAAATGCACAAACTTGTATGATAAAGCAAGCGAACGATCGATTATTTACAATGACTCTGAATTAAATATAGATTGGAAAATTGATGACCCGGTTTTATCTCCAAAAGATTTGATAGCTCCAAAATTTTCTGAAATTGAAAAAATTGTTT
>DAIEQP010000249.1 GCA_027347805.1 Ignavibacteria bacterium
GCAGAACAATACCGTTATTCTTCGCCCCTCAATTTCAGAAGAACCAAAAAATGGTTTTTCTTCATCAGTTGAGAAAATACTTATTGATCTTTTCCTCGAAAAAGATAAACTGAATTTACTGGAGGGAACCGAATACAAACGAATCTTTTTTAATCTCATCTGCAGCAATAGAATAAATATGGCTCAACTTCTTAGATATAGTAGCAGAAGGGAAATAAAGACTACTTTTATCAAAAATATATTAATGTCGGATAAACCTGCCCGTCCGTTCGGCGGGTTTGTTATCTGCCGGTAGTGAATAATATGATAAATCAAAAATGCTTTTGAGTACACGCTTTATCTTAAGATTAAAATTGATGTTGACTCTGAGGTTAAAAAAATGTGAGCATTTTTTTCCATTGAACAAAACAAAGAATGATTCACTATTTGTCAGCTAGAAGAATGCTCATGGAAAATAATGATGAGTTCTTTTAACAACTATTCCCTGTACCGCAAAACTATGACAAAGGATATTTTGAATGGAACATTTGATTTTCTTCCATACATTTTATGAAAATTTATCTAATTTTCTTAATAAGAATTAAGCTTTATGTAACTAACAAAACCAATATAGCTTTATAGAGCGCATAACTCCTTTATATACAACAACTTCTTTATGTAACAGCTATGTAACAAGAGGTTGAAGTTAATCTTGAGATGAATCTTTCTATCCTAATTCGTAGTAAAGAAATTTTAGAAAGTCCTATCCCTGTTCTCATCGAGGTTGTTCAATCAATTTCGGCTAGAATACATCCAAAGGAAAACCTGAAAAACTACGTATTAATGAAAACCTGAAAAATTTGTTTTTATAATGATAAATTATCCTTTAACAAATTCAAATATTAGCCACATTACCGTAAATGTGGCTGTTATTTGATATCAAATAATAACCACAATTTATTTTATTTTATGCGAATAATTGCTATTTTCCAATAAAAGAAAAACTTTACAGTGCAGACGAAAAAAATAAATATTGAACTAGTTAATCATTTCAAAGATAGTTCTTCATTTAATCGGGATGAATTATTGAACTTCTATTTTAAGTTTGACCCCGATTTGAATCAAAAAACTTTTAGTTGGCGGATATACGATCTAAAAAGAAGGAATATTATTATTTCAATTGGTCCTGGTTTATATAAGGTAAGTAATAAACCATCATATAAGCCAAGCATCGATCAGAAAATTAAAAAGATTAACTTATTTTTAAGTAAAAAATATCTGGAAATCAATCCGGTTCTTTGGAATGTAAAATGGGTTAATGATTTATCTATTCATCAAGTTTTCAAATCATTTTATTTGGTAGAAGTCCCCAACGATATGGCCGAAAGTGTTTTCAATCAACTACAAACTACCAACCTAGGTAAAGTTTTCATAAATCCTACTCAAGATGTAATGCATCAATATGTAACTAATGAACGTGAACCAATTATTGTTAAATCGCTTATAAGTCGTGCGCCAACCCAAATAATTTCTAAAGTTACTGTCCCTTCATTGGAAAAAATATTAGTTGATTTATTTTGTGACGAAAAAATATTTTATATGTTCCATGGTCATGAACTGAAAACTATTTATCGCAATGCAGTAAATGACTATGCAGTTAATTTTACAAAGCTCTTCTACTATGCAAAGAGAAGGCGAAGGGAAAAAGAAATAAAAGAATTTTTCTCGATTAACTTTCCGGAAATGCTTAAGGATATTCCATTATGATTCTTCCCGAGTCGTTTTCACAAAAATGGATTTTAAGTTTTCGTAAACAAAAACAATATTCCAAACTCGATCCGATTCTTCTCGAAAAAATGATTCTTGCTTTATCTTTAACGGAATTACTAAAAAATGAAGGTCTTATTTTTATCTTCAAAGGTGGTACTAGTCTTACTTTGCACTTCAACGAACCTAAACGGTTCTCTATCGATGTTGATATAATTACTGAATCAACTAAAGAAAAAATTGAAAGTATTATTAAAACTATCTGTTCCAACTCGGTTTTCAGTAGATATGAATATGACAGCGTCCGTAGTTTTTCAAATAATATTCCTAAAGCGCATTTTAAATTATTCTATATTTCTCAAATAAACTCTAAAGAAAATTACGTTTTACTGGACGTTTTGTTCGAAGATAATCCTTACAAAAATATTCTTTCTTTGTCCCTCAAGAATGTTTTTCTCAAAATAGATGATAACCAGACTCTTATTCAAATTCCATCCATAGATTCAATTACTGGAGATAAACTAACTGCATTTGCACCTAACACAATCGGTATTCCATTTTTCATCCACAAAGAAACTGAAACGATTACAAAAGAAACAGAAATAATTAAACAACTTTTTGATCTTGGTAGGTTGTATGATCTTGTTACTAATTTTGAAGAGATTATTTATGCTTTCGAGAATCTTACAAATAAAGAATCTGGTTACAGAAAAAAATCTTTCACAATAACAAATGTTTTAGATGATATAGTTTCAACTGCATTACTGATCAGCAAGAGACAAAACCAACCATCAAATCTGGAATTAGAAAAATTCAATTTGATCTTGAGCGGAATAAATAAATTCAGCAATTTTTTATCTACTGGTGTATTCCATCTCGACGATGCTGTTGAAGCTGCGGGGAAGGTTGCTTTACTTGCATTAAAACTCAAAGGAAAAGATTATACATCATTACCTGTCTATGATGAGAAAGCGAGTCTAAATGAATTTTTAATAAGTTCGACTGAATATAATTACATGAATAAATTCCGTTCTCTTCCAAACAAATCTCTTTTTTATTGGTATCACGTAGTAAATTATTTAACTGGTTCATAATATTAGTCGCCAAATCAACTTAACAATTAACATGCAATTAATTGCAATTGTATTACTTCCTGATCTTTTCAACAATTTTACCCGCCATCTTGCTTGCTCGCCATTTGGCTAGGCGAGTTGGGCGGGCTTTTCTCAAATTACTTTTTGATTTTATCTACTATCTTTTCACCTGTACGTCCAACAACATAACCACCCAATCCAATTTGTAACAAAGTCCAAGCCTCATTGCTCAATCTAAATGCAAGCCAACCAAAAGAATCGCACACAACAAGAATCAAAAAAGTAAGCATTGTAATTGGTCTCCAATTTCTCTGCAGCCAACTTTGTCCTTTCGCTTCCGCCTCAACAATCCTTCCTTGAGAATCTAGTAATTTACTCTCATACTCAAGAGCTTTACCTAAAAACTCATTCGCAATTTTCGTCAACTCATTTTGCAGCTTTCCACGTTCTTCATCAGTAGTAGTAAGATTATCAATCAAATCGGTAATTGGTTTTACAATACCACTAAGAAAATCTAGAACTCCCATCTTAACCTCCTTCTTTTTCAGAATGTTTAGAGCCTGTGCTGAGCGAAGTCGAAGCACTGATTGCCGACAGCTTCACGTTGTAGATTTCCCGAATAATATTCTTCTCCACTTCACCCAATTTATTATGAAGATCTTCGAAGCGAGACAAATAATTTTTCTCAATCGAAAACGATTTCTTTTTCGTTTCATCAACATCCTTCTCAATTCTTTTTATCCTGGACCAGAACAGAAAGTTGACGAGACTTAACAAACCACCTATGATCCATATGTAAATATTTTCATCCATAATTCTATACTCTGAGTTCTGCATTCTGCACTCGTTCGTAAACAGTTTTCCCATAGACTTTCTTCGAAATCATTATATCAGTCCGATTGTTATCACCATTCCAAGAAACATGAATCCATTTTCCGAATTCATAAATCAATTGATCGAACGACAACTTTTGCAAGATGATGTTGAACACATCAACCAAATTCATTGATGGAACAACAAAGTCAGCAGCTTTCCCTTCGAGATGTTGAGAATTGAATTTCCCACCGACAACTGCATTAACATCGAAAGAACGAAAACCCGAGTTTATAAAAATCGGTACTGCAATAATTTTCCTGAGCGGTTGCAGTACATTAACACACAAGTAACTCAGATTTTTAATCTGAGACTCATTTGGTTCATTCTTATAACCATGTCTTTCCGCTTCTTGACTAATCGTAAATTCATCGAGATAAAAGCTTGCACTGAGCCGAAGCTTTGAGCTTGTCGAAGAGTTAGTCGAAG
>DAIEQP010000288.1 GCA_027347805.1 Ignavibacteria bacterium
GTTCCTTCGACAAGGTAAGCTATTTCAACATCGTCTTGCGATTTAACAAATTGCGTTTGCGCGTTAATTGCCGTAAACAATACAAACAAAATCACCACAAAATTAAAGCGACTATTTTTGAACATAATACTTCCCCTTTTACAAAATTTTAATTACCAAATAGATGTTTTTTCCCATGAACAGAAATGCCGATTAAAAGTTGGTTGTAACTTATCAAAAAGGCATAAATAAAAATATTCCTCTCACGAGAATTATTGTGAAAAATCCTGTTCAAAGTTTCTGTTTTCCGGAAATTTCAATCAGCTTTTGTTTTCATTCTGCATGAATAAAACAATCATTAATTAAGAATTTTTCACTCACCCGCGATTAAGACGGTTGAGTTGATTCAAAATAATCCTGAATTGTTTTAATACTGTCCTTGGCCGCTGTATTTATAAATTCAGCGGTTTGCCCAATCGAGTCACGATTCGTGCTGTCCATCTGCATCAAACGCAACCCTACCTGAGTTTGAAAGCTATTCAACGCAATTACAATCTGACTCATATCACCCATAAGTTTGTGAATTCTTTCAATTGGTTTGAAAAGAAATAAAGCCGTTAAATCTGCCAGACCAAAACCTCCGGAAATCAACGAACTCAATTCTTTGCCGCCGCTGCCGAACGCAGAAAGAAACGGAACAGAAATTAATGCCAGCCCAACAATAAACATGATGATCGACAATATTATGATTACCCAGTAAGTTACTGTTAGTTTTCTTCGTAACCCTTTCAAATCGATTTTACCTTCACTCATTGTTCCTTGAAGGTATTTCAAAATAAAGTCGTTTGCCTTTTTGCGCTGTTCATTATCCAACGATAATAACATCTCGCTTAAATTCTCGGACATTTGTATTTCTCCTTAAATATTAATTGTAAATTCCCGCAATAAAGCGGAAGTTCCTCCGGAAGAAACGAGTTAATTTTTGAAGAAAGGTATCAGTGTAAGAATTGTCTGTTGGAAAGTTAATCGAACAGTACATTGCAATCAAGCAGAATTTGTTGTTTCCGAAACTCTGCTTTGATACTTATTTGCTATTTACGAATATTGAGTACAATTAAGATTCTTTACTAAAAGAGAATCAAAATTTTATTCGGCAAATTTCAGCAGCACCCAAAATTTGTAATTAAATTTACAATCGGCCGGATTGTAGCCGGTAAACATATCCGGATTAATTGTGTCATCCTTTAAGTCCGCTGGAAATCCCAGAAAAGTAGAAGCGCGCAGCCCATACACCATCGCTAGGTAAATATTATTTTTATCATAATTCTTGATATCTATTTTAAATATAACTCCGTGAGATGTAGGAGTCTTACGATAATTTGCAATCCATCCTTCTTTTTCTAAAAGTAGATCTGCATTGCGTTTTTCATATTTTTTCAAGTCGTTATCGCGCATCTTCCAATTAAATCTTCTATCAGGCTGCCATTGATCATAGCTGTCAAGTTTATAAATTACTTTTCCCATGGCATTTGTTACATGAAAGACATTAACCTCATTTCTGCTCTTCAGATATAAATGACCCCATGCTTCAAAATTGCCTATAAATCCTACATATAAAAATTTTCCGTCGTATTGAAATAAGATTTCTGATCCATCGCTTGTGGTTACTTTTTTAGCGTTTTTCCATTGATTGGGATTATGGACATCAACAGAAACTGCAGTATTTATGCGGGGAACATTTATTACGTTGTTTTGCTGCTGCGCATTAATAACAACAGAAAAAGTTAAAAGAAAAAGAATAGAAATCGCCCTCAAATACTTCCTCATTACATTTTCCTTTTACTCAGGTATAAAAAAAGTAAAAATTTTGGTTAGATGCTAGCCATTCATCAAACTTCAAATTGTTTTAGTTTCTCTTTCAAATTTCCGTTTAGCAGTCATGTAATTAATAAAAAATTTCTGCCGTTTTCTCTTATCCTAAAATCTTCTAATTTTGCTTTCAAAATCCCGATGTGTTCCACTGCTTGTTTGATAAATATTTTACCAAAAAGCTTAAGAACATCATCTAGTTAAACGGAGATAAATATGGATTATTTTTTAATTAAGAAAACAGAATTTGATAGAGTAAGAAATAGCGGCGCCGATTGGAAATTTAAGATGCAATTGTTTGCTGATATGTGCCGTTACAATACCCTTGTTGCTGTCAAGAAAGCCGGGTCGGGGCATCTTGGCTCATCCCTTAGTGCAATGGATATAATTACTTATCTCTATTTAAATGAATTGAATGTTCTCGAAATCGACTTGGAAAGCAACGACCGCGATATATACTTCTCCTCAAAAGGTCATGATGTTCCGGGATTATATTCATTGTTTTATGCCGTTGGAATTCTGCCTGAAGAAAAACTTTTGATGCTCAGACGATTGCACGGATTGGATGGTCATCCGGAAGTTAGGATACCTGGAATTGAAGCAAGTACCGGTTCACTGGGAATGGGAATTTCAAAAGCAAAAGGAATGGCATGGGCAAAATCATACAGTAAAAACAAAGGACACGTCTTTGTACTCACCGGCGACGGGGAATTCCAGGAAGGTCAAATTTGGGAATCAATTCAGTCCACCGCGCATCAAAATATAGCCGGAATTACAGCGATAATGGATCATAATAAATACCAGACCGATATGCTAGTTCGAGATGTGAATAACATTGAAGATGTTGTTGAAAAAATAAAAGCATTCGGATGGCATGTTGTAAGAATTAACGGACACGATTACGAAACCCTTGCAAAAACTTTTTCCGATCTAAAAAAAATTACTGATAAACCCAAGATGATAATTGCCGATACATTTAAAGGAAAAGGAGTTTCCTTTATGGAAAAGCCTGTTACTGAAACAATATCCGGTAGAACTTATTACAAATGGCACAGCGGCGCTCCGGACGACGA
>DAIEQP010000289.1 GCA_027347805.1 Ignavibacteria bacterium
TGAAAGAAAATCAATAGTAATTGATTTTGATCTGGATTGTGAATCTTATCCTTCACTAATGATAATTTTTAAATTCTGCGATTCGAACTGGAATTCTTACGAAAATCCATTCCTATCGAATCCATTATATAATAAGCAGACTAATTTGTTTTTGGATAAACTTCCGCTCACAGTAAAAGGGGCAGTTTATCATTTCACCGGTTCATTCCCAAATAATCGAGTCGAATTCCATCTATCCGGGAAGTGGATGTTTTTTATAACTGATTCACAAAATCCGAATTTGATATTCGGAAGCGGAAAGTTTTTTGTTGTTGACACAAAAATGAAACTTAATGTACAGGTTGTAAAGGAATCTATGCAGGGGGATTTTGGTGATAAATCAATTTTAGGCAGAACTCTTTCTATACGAACTAATTTTGTTCTTTTTGATTCTCTATTCGCAAATAACGTTACCGGAGTTGAAATAATAAAAAACAGAATGATTGAATATCCAATCTTCATTGATAGGTTTACTAATTCACCCGAAAAATATTATGAATGGGATGCATCGAAAAGGTTTTCTTTTGTTGCGAGATTGTTGAAACCCGGTAATAATTATAGACAGACAGATACACGCAACACATCCAAATACAATACACCGGAAGTTGAAGCAAAATTTGGTGAGATTGAAACATCTGCGTTATTTTCGAGACGCAGTAATGATCATAACGGGGGCACAATCTTAACAAATTGGCAGAATGAATATGCTGATTATCATAATGTAGTATTTAAATTCAGGGCACCTGAAAATATTCTTAAACCAATTTTCCTTACAGGATCCTTTTGCGGATGGAAAGTATTACCTGAAAATGAAATGTATGACGATAAAGGATTGATGAATTTATCGATTCAATTAAAACGTGGAGTTTATGATTATCAATATGTTACTGCTGATGTGGTTGATGGCAAAATTAAGAATGTTGACTGGGAAATCCTTGAAGGTAA
Organism: Ignavibacteria bacterium; assembly: GCA_027347805.1. Taxonomy (GTDB): domain Bacteria; phylum Bacteroidota; class Ignavibacteria; order Ignavibacteriales; family Melioribacteraceae; genus Stygiobacter. The sequence continues at coordinate 985 of DAIEQP010000289.1, forward strand.
TTACTACGAAACTGTAAACGAGTATTATATTTTTGTCTTCTATAAATCGACAGAAAAAGGCGGTTACGATCAAATAATTGGTTATAAAAAAATTATTACTGGAGCGTTATGAAAAAAATTAAAACCGGAATAATTGGAACCGGTCATCTTGGCAAAATACATACGAAATTATTCAAGGAATTAGAAACAAGTGAATTTATAGGTATTTATGATCTTGATTTTGAAAGAGCAAAAATTGTTGCTGACGAGCTGGGTGTAAAGGCATTCAAGGAAATTGATGAGCTGCTCGATTCGATTGAAGCCGTAGATGTAGTTGCTACTACTAGCGCTCATTATAAAATTGTAAAACAGGCATTCGCTAAAAACAAAAATGTCTTTGTTGAAAAACCAATTACAGCTCAAATATGGGAGGCTGAACAACTTGTACAGGAAGCAAAGGAAAAAAATCTTGTTTTCCAGGTTGGTCATATCGAGCGGTTTAACCCGGCCCTTCTTGCTCTTGATAAATATGAATTGAATCCATTGTTTATTCAAACCGACAGGTTAGCTCAGTTTAATCCCCGCGGTACTGATGTGGCAGTTGTACTCGATCTTATGATTCATGATATAGATATAATTCTTAGCTTAATTAATAGTGAAGTTGTAAATGTAAGTGCAAGCGGTGTTGCAGTTGTTTCAGATTCGATTGATATTGCCAATGCAAGACTTGAATTTGAAAATGGTGCTGTTGCTAATGTTACTGCGAGCAGGATTTCTCAAAAGAAAATGCGTAAAATGAGAATGTTCCAGCGTGATGGATATTTCTCTCTCGATTTTATTACAGGCACTTCTGAAGTTTACAGGCTGGTTAATCCAGAAAAGATTCCTCAAAATCCATTCATAAATTTTGGTGAAATGGGTGTAGGAGATAAAAAGAAATTTGTTGTGTATGAACAGCCTGAAGTAAAAGAAGTAAATGCTCTAAAACTCGAGCTTGAATATTTCGTTGATGCAATAATCAATAACAAAACTCCGATGGTTACTGGAAAAGATGGATTGAAAGCTCTAAAAGTTGCAGAGATGATCATTAAAAAAATAGAGGAGACAAAATTGGGATGAAGAAATTATTCATCGTTTTAATTTTGGTTTCTTTGACGATTGTTTCATGTTCGGTTATAAAATCGTTCGAGAATCTGGCGCGTCTTAAATACAAAATTGATTCCGCAACAGATTACAGAATATTAGGAATTAATATAAGCGGCAAAAGATCATTAAAAGATTTTACATCAGTGGAGATGTTGAAACTAACAGCCGGATTTATAAAGGGAACACTTCCGCTCAATTTCACTCTTAATATTGAGGCTAAAAATCCGGGCCAGTATGATAATAGCATTGATACTAAAGATATTACATTAGCAAAGTTTCCATATAAATTATTTCTAAATGATAAAGAAATAATTCAAGGTGATATAGAAAAACCTGTCTATATCCCGGCTGGAGGTTCATCTATAATTATTCCATTAAGAGTGGAATTCGATATTGTTAAGTCTTTCAAAGAAAAAAGTTTAGATGATATTTTACTTCTGCTCCTGCAGGCAGGTGGTGTCAGCGGTTCAACTTCAAATATTAAATTGAAGGTTAAACCTGCACTTGGAACGCCGGTAGGCATAATCCCTTATCCTGATGAAATTACAATTGCTGACAAAACTTTTAATTAATCTCAGTTGCTGTTTGTTAATGAAAAGAATTATCCTAATAATATTTTTTACAACTGCTTTTATTTTTGCTCAGCAAAGTGGAAATACTTTAACCAGACCCAAGCCAGATACTGCAAATTCTTCACGCAAGGATTCAACATCGGTTTCTGATTCGGCAAAAGCAAAAAAAGGTATTGACATAGACGCAGTAATAACCGCAAATGCTGCTGATTCATTAATATTTCAAGTCGAAAATAAAAAAATGTTTTTATACGGTACAAGCGAATTGAAATACAAGCAAACCGATTTGAAGAGCGACAAAATTTTCGTCGATTATAATACAAACGATCTTGAAGCGTTTGGAAGAACGGATACATCAGATACTGCAAAAGTAAAATTGAAGGGGACACCGCTTCTAAAAGAGGGAAATGAAACTTATGAGGGGAAGTCAATTAAATATAACTTTAAAACTCAACGTGGATTTATCTCGTTTGCTAAGAATAAAGAAAAAGATCAGAGATATGAAGGGGAGAAAGTAAAGAAAGTTGATAAGACAACTTACTTTATTGAAGATGGAATGTTTACAAGCTGCGCCAGCGATACTCCGCATACATATTTTACTGCAAGTAAAATGAAAGTGATTCAGCAGGATAAAATTATTGCCAGATGGATTTTTATGTATGTTGGTGGCGTTCCGCTTCCGATACCAATTCCTTTTGCGGTTTTCCCAAATGAAACCGGTAGAAGATCTGGAATAATAATTCCAAGCTATGGATATGCTGCTGACAGGGGGCAGTATTTTCATAACATTGGTTATTTCTTAGCAATCAATGATTACTTGGATTTAACACTCACAGGTGATTATTATGCTAAAGGCGGTTATGGATTAAGGGGAAGGGCACGCTACGCTAAACGATATGATTTTAACGGTTCTTTTGAAGCAGGATTATCTAATATTTCCATTGGGGAAGAAAATGATCCGTTAAGTTTAAGAACTGATGAAAAAGATTGGAGATTATCTTTAACACACTATCAGCAGATAGATCCTACATCTCAGTTAAGTGCAAATGTTCAATTTGCATCAAGTGAATATTTCCGGAAAAATAGTACTGATTACAATAACCTTCTTTCGCAGCAAATCTTTTCATCAGCATCATATAATAAAAGCTGGGAAAATTCAAATCTGGCTGTAAATTATAGCCGCACACAATATTTGGATAACGGAAATATTGAAGAATCATTACCGAATTTGAGTTACTCCCACAATATTTTTTATCCATTTAGAAAAGACCAGTCGTTTGCCGAAGGTAAACAAAACTGGTATGAACTGATTGGAATTAATTACTCGGGGCAATTTTCAAATAGCAGATCTAAACGGGATGATGTTGTTGAAAGTAAAATGGGTGTTCAGCATAATATCAATCTAAACTTTACACCTCGTTTTGGATATCTTAATATTACTCCGAATTTTACATACACAGAAAAATGGTATGGCAAAAGATTAAAGATGGAAAATGTGCAGCTGGAATCAACTGATCAGAAAACTGGTGTAACAACAGTAAGGGACACAGTAATTCAAAGTACAGTTGATGAAATAAATTTTGTCCGCACTTTTAATACCGGTGTATCAGCATCAACTAAGTTATATGGAATTTTTAATCCCGGTGTATTAGGAATAGAATCGTTTCGCCATACTTTAATACCAACTATTTCGTATTCATATCAGCCTGATTTTTCCAGTGACAATTGGAATTATTATGACAGCTATACAAAATCGAATGGTGAAGTTGTTCGGTATGATAAATTTAGTAACCAGGTTTTTGGCGGGGCAGGAAGCGGTAAGAGCCAGAATATAAGTTTTTCAATCGGCAATATTTGGGAAATGAAAATGGCGAAAACTCCAGGTGACACAACAAAAGAACAAAAGAAAATTCAGCTGCTAAATCTTGACTTGAGTTCGGGTTATAATTTCGCAGCCGATAGCATTAAACTCCAGGATTTATCTGTCAGTTACAGAACTCAGATTGGTGATTTATTGAATTTTGCCGGTTCATCTTCTTACACATTTTACGATTATGAAGGAAATCAAAAAGTAAATAGATTTCTTGTAAGTAACGGCAAGGGTTTATTTCGCTTAACGAATTTTAATTTTTCTGTTTCAACACAATTGAGCGGTGAAAAAATTAAATCTACTGAAAATTCGCAACCGGGTTCGCCAGCTAATCCTAAAGATGAATTTCAATCATTCAAGAAAAAAGATTTAACAACATTATATGATGATTCTCAAGCTCCTGATATGACAATTCCCTGGAATATTGGCTTGAGTTATAATTACAATATGTCAAAACTAAATCCAACTGATGTTTCTGTTTTTTCAAACCTAGGAATTGATTTGGGATTTAGTTTAACTAAAAACTGGAAATTTTCTTTTCGCGGAAGCTATGATTTTGAAAATCATCAGGTGAACGCCCCGCAAATTTCAATATTCAGAGAACTTCATTGCTGGGAAATGAATTTTACATGGAACCCGCTTGGTGCATTCAGAGGTTTCCATTTTGTCATTCGTATGAAAGCTCCTGAACTGCAGGATATTAAGCTTACCAAATCAGAAGGATTATATACCGGCATTCGGTAATGTTTCCTTTATTCTATTCAAAAATTTTCAATTGAAAAAAATCATCTAAAAATTTTTCTGCTTTTAACAAAAAGAGTAGAAATATTTTTCCCATTTGTAACTATTTAAGATTCATTTGCGTCATATGAACAAACAAACTGAGGAAATAATGAAAAAGTTAGTCTACGCTGTTTTATCATTAGTTTTTATGGCTATATCAATAAGTGCACAGAATAGTGTACAAATAGCATCCAGCACAAAACCATCAAGTTCATTAAAGCCAGCAGCACCCGGAATGGTTACAGGCAAAGTAATCGACCAGGTTTCTCAAAGCCCGATTGAATATGCAAATGTTATGCTTCTTAATAAACAAAATTCTCAGATGGTTTCCGGTATTGCTTCTGATAAAAATGGAACATTTTCGCTTACAGGTATTCCCAATGGCAATTATGATTTATCTGTAACATTCATTGGTTTTAAAAAGAAAATGATTAATGATGTTAAAATTGATGATAGTAATTATGTAGTCAATTTGAAAGAGATTGTTTTAATACCAGATGCAGTTCAGATGAAAGAGAATGAAGTAGTTGCTGAAAAAAGCGCCATTGAATTCAAAATTGATAAAAAAGTTGTTAATGTTAGCCAGAATTTATCTGCCAGCGGCGGAACTGCTGTAGATGTTTTACAAAATCAACCGGCAGTTCAAATTGATGCAAATGGGAATCTGACATTACGCGGCAGTGGAAATTTTACAGTTATGGTAGACGGAAGACCGAGTGTTTTATCAGGTACAGATGCTTTGAGACAAATACCAGCAAATATTATAGACAACATTGAAATTATTACAAATCCATCTGCTAAATATGATGCAGAAGGTACCGCAGGAATTATTAATATCGTTACAAAGAAAATTAATCTTACCAGCACAAGTGGAATTGTGAATACTGGAGTTGGTTCGGGTGATAAATATAATGGCGACTTTAATGTTGGCTATCGAACCCAGGATTTTAACTTAACATTAGGCGGTGATGGAAGAAGATATTATTCGCCGCAGGATTTATCATTGGATAGAATTCAAGCAACAAATGCAATTAATTCAGTTGCGCGATTATTCCAGAAAAGGGATGCTTATACTGCTCGTTTTACTTTCGACAGGTATCTTTCTGATAAAATGACTCTCGGCTTTAACGGATCTTACGGTTATATCGATGTGAATTTTGGTGTAACTACTAAAAATAATGTTACCAGTTTGAATGGCAGTGTTGTAAATCCTTATTCTGCAACTGATGACGGGACAAAAAACATTGCTGAGTATTTCAATGGATCTGTAAATTTTTCAAATACTTTTACACCAAAGGTAAATGATCTTTATTTTGAAGCTACTTTTACAAGATTAAGATTGCCAAATACTCAGGATACTTACGAAACAATTTTACAGGCAAATGGTACTACGCTAAATTCATTAAGAGGTAGAGAGAATAATACAACTAGAATAGATTCAAGAATTAAATTGAATTACAAACATAATCTTGCAGAAAAAAGAACTCTCGAAGCCGGGTTTCAGGCAAATCTGTTTTATAAAAATATAGATATTATCAGCAAAAATTTTGATTCTGCTTCCAATCAATGGTTAATTGATAATGATTATTCGAATGAATATGATTTTCGGAATAATATTTATTCAGCATTTGCTACTTATACAGATCAACTGCTTGGATTTGATTATCAAGCCGGTTTGAGATTAGAATATACTGACAGATTACTTGATCAGATTACAACTCAAAAAGACTACAAATATCAGAAGTTGCATTTATTCCCGACATTAAATATTTCTACAAAAATTTCAGATGATCAACAACTTCAATTCAGTTTTAGCCGTAGAATTCAGAGACCGTTTGACGGACAGTTGAATCCATACACTTATTTCTCGGATACATATACTGCAACTGGCGGAAATCCTGAACTGCTTCCATCATTTACAAATTCATTTGAATTGAATTATCAAAAGTCATTCACAGGTGTTTATTTAACAGTTCAATCTTATTTAAGAAGAACAACAGATGGTATTGAACAGATACAAATTCTGGATGGAACGGGAAGACTTAATATTTCAAATACAAATACATTGAATACAACATCTATCGGTGCCGAAATCTCTGCGAATATTACTTTAGCTCCATGGTTAAAACTGGATCCATCTGTAAATCTTTATAATTATTTCCTAGAGGCAAAACCGGAATATGGAGTCAAAGAACAGAATAATTTCTTATGGAATTCAAGAATAAATACAACATTCATGCTTTCAATGGCTACTAGAATTCAATTCTTTGCTAACTATTTCCCGAAACAGGTTACAAGCCAGGGTGATCTTGAAACATTTGCAATAATTGGTGCAAGCATTCGTCAGGAATTTTTCGAGAGACAATTGATAGCAACATTAAGCGCACAGAATTTATTTAGCCAGACAAAGTTCCATATTATTTCAAGCGGTGTTGGTTTTAACTCAAATATTATTCAAACTCCAGAAGCACCAGTTTTTAATCTAACACTTAGCTATAACTTTAATAATTTCAAAAGAAAAAATACTGAACAGGTTGACGCAAATATCCAGGGCTTCTAAAATTTCTGCATTAGGTGACTCCTCTGAAGCCGCACGTTGAAAGGGAATGTGCGGCTTTCTTTTTACTATTATTACTATAATAAATTATAATCATTTCGATAAATGTTTTTCCTGAATATCAATTTCAAATAATTATTACTCAAATTCTGTTTGATTTAATCATGTTTTTCAATCAATTTTTAGGCACAATTACCTTTGAATGGTATAAAATTTGTGTGATTAATGTATTTTAATCAACACTAAAAGTGTAAACATAGCAGGAAAATCAGAAGGAGTAGCTAATGCGTTTTGTCAGATTTAATTTTATTTGTTTAATAACAATTGTTTATTCCCAGTTTATATTTTCCCAGAGCAATCGGGTGGGATACAATAATCAGAAGCTTTTTTTAAGCGGATCGAATTTAGCCTGGGTAAGTTTTGCATCTGACCTGAACACTACGAACAGTAAAGCTAACGCAAATACAATTGCCAACTGGATGCTGCAGATGCACGATAATGGCGGGAATGCAATGCGCTGGTGGCTTCATACCGATGGAACTGCTAGCCCGGTTTTTAGTCCCAACAATATTGTTACAGGTCCCGGTGCCAACACAATAACAGATCTCAAAAGAGTTTGCGATCTTGCATGGGAAAGAGAAATTGGTCTTGATCTTTGTCTATGGTCTTTTGATATGCTTGTTAAAACTAAATCTGCCTCTGTGATTAATAGAAATACATTATTGCTGTCTGATACAACTTATACAAACGCATATATTAAAAACTGTCTTAAACCAATTGTGCAGGCTCTAAAAGGGCATCCTGGAATTCTATGCTGGGAAATATTTAATGAACCGGAAGGAAT
>DAIEQP010000319.1 GCA_027347805.1 Ignavibacteria bacterium
GAAATTCATTACAGTGAAGGAGATTATGATTATTATGTTGAAAAACGAAAAGCAAGAATGAAATCGATTGAAGAGCCGGTTCAAAAAATTAAAAAGGAAGATACACGGGAAAAATCCAAAGTTAGAAAGCTTACATGGAAAGAGAATAAAGAACTTGAAACCATGGAAGAAAATATAATGAACACCGAAGCGGAAATTGAGAGAATTGAAAAAATATTTTCCTCACCCGATTTCTATGAAAAATATTCAGCACAGCTTCCTGAATTAACAACACAATTGGAAGACTCAAAAAAGAAAATTCATATTCTCTATGAACGCTGGGAAGAACTGGAGAAAATCCGGGATCAAAAATAAGCACATGAATTTTTAAGTCCGGTTACTAATTAATTCTTCCTTTCTATCTCCACAACTTTATTTCGTTTGTAATCTGATACGCCTACTACAAGACCTATTGTTGTAATGAATGCGCCTATTATCTGATAACTTGTTACATTTACGCCAAAGAACATCATCACAAAAGGAATTATTGCAAGGTACACATTTGTATAAGGCACCCAGAAATGAGCGGCAAAACGGGCAAGCTTAAAGAAACCAAAACTATAAATATAGCCAGTTAATCCTGCAAGTACGACAAATATAATCGGCAGCCAGTTATTCGGGAAAAAGGATCCTTCAAACAGTGAAAAGAATCTGTCATACTCAGTAGTTGATAATGATTTTTTTAACTTGTCTCTGGTTTCCTGAGGCAGATCTTTTTTCAGGTCGTAAGTCTCAGTCTTCTTTTCATAATATGTAAGAAGAAAATCTTTTTTGCTCTGATCAACTTTTGCTAAAATTTTATTTTCAAAATTAACTTTCTTGATTGATGTAGGTAAATTAAGATTGAGCATATTTCCAACAATAGGAAAGAATACTAACGCTGAAGTAATAAAAACTAATTTCCAGATTTCTCTCCAGAGTACAAGTGCGTTTGCACCAACACCTTCAAATGCTGTCTGCACTGTTTTATTATTTAGGATTTGCTGTGAACATAAACAGCAATTGATAATGACTATCCATGTTATTGCAGAAGAATCAAGAATTGCTTTCGGATCTGTTGAACCGCCTATAATTCTTGGAACGTAAGGAAATGCCAGCCCAAGTATAACTAAAGAAATTCCTATCCAGTGCTCTCTTCTTACAGGTGCATTAAAAAGATATTTACCGAAAAATGGAAGAACGGCTAAATAAACATTTACATAAGGAGCATAAATGTGAGGTGAATAATATCTGGGAAGGTAGAAAAATCCAATATTTTCAATTACACCGGTGAATGCACAGATAATAATTGTATACATCGAAATCATTCCGGGCCAGAAATATTTTAATCGCTTACCTTGAATGATTTCAATTGTAACAGCAACTGCGGCCCATGCAAATTTCGAAATTTCGCGCCACCATGTCATTACTCCGGGGGAAACCCCAACTTCTCTATCACCAACGAACCTTGGCTGATTCCCCATCCAGTTAAGGATATATTGCCCGCCCAAAGCTCCATTAATTATCAGGAGCCAAAAAATTATCGTAATCCATTCCAAAGAGCAGCTGCCTTATCAGGTGTTCAAATCATTTTTTAATTACACCAAAAAACAAATAACATAGTCAATAAACAAGTGAGAATTATTTCACCAGTATAATTTCTTTTAACTTATTGAATGCCCTTGAGCGGTGACTTATTTTATTTTTCTCTTCGAGAGAAAGTTCTGAAAGCGTTTTATCGTAACCTTCGGGGATAAATATCGGATCGTAACCAAATCAGTTTGTTCCTCTCGGTGTATCAATCAACCTTCCAGGCAGTTCACCAACTCCGCTTATATCTTTATTGCCATCATAAAACAACGCATGCGACACAAATTTTGCAGCATGAGGCTCTGGAAATGATTTTAATTCTTCGATTACTTTCCTGTTATTATCATCGTAGGAACAATTTTCTCCGGCATATCTTGCAGAATAAACACCGGGTCGTCCGTCAAGCTGTTCTATCATCAACCCTGAATCATCTGCAATTACTGGAACTTTATAAATATCATATATAGTCTTAGCCTTAATCAATGCATTCTCATATAATGTTTCACCTGTTTCTTCAATATCAATATCATTACCAAGATCGGCAAGTGTTACAACTTCATATACGGTTCCTTCAAAAAGATGTTTTACCTCTTTGGCTTTGCCATTATTCTGTGTAGCAAAAATTATTTTCAATTAATCCTCACGGTTAAATTCATCAATTCCTTTTTACCTTCAGCAATCAGTTTACCCTCATCATACAAAAGAGATTTTCCTTTTTCTACTTTTAGTTCGCCGTCTACATAAACAGCATCAACATTTTCTTTTGTGGCAGAATAAACTATGCTTGAATAAATTTTATCGTTATCGATCTGCATCGGCTGATCAGTCTTTTCAAGATTAAGAATTACAAGATCTGCTCTTTTACCTGTTTCAATGCTGCCTGCTTCTTTATCTATGTGTAAAGCTTTGGCTCCTTCAATTGTAGCCATGCGGAATACTTTTAATGCATCCATCGAAGTTGAACCGTGAATCGGTTTCTGAATCAGCGCGGCTAAATTCATTTCCCTGAAAATGCTCAGTGAATTATTGCATGGTGCACCGTCAGCACCGAGCGAAACTGAAATCCCTTCATCCTGGTATCTTGGAATGTTTGCAATTCCCGATCCCAGTTTTAAATTTGATGACGGGCAGTGAGAAATTCTTACAGAATTTTTCTTTAAAGATTTAATTTCAGTATCATTTAAATGAAGACAGTGAGCAAGAACAGTATGATCGTCAAGAATTCCAATTGATTCAAAATATTCAACATTCTCTTTGCCGGTCATTACCCTCACTGTCTCAACTTCTTTTCTGTTTTCAGAAGAATGAGTGTGATAAACAGATCCAGCAAAATCTTTCATCATCTCTTTAGTTTCTTTTAGAAGTCCTTCGGTGCATGATAAAACAAACCGGGGTGCAAATCCGAACTTAACTTTACCGTTAGATGAACCATGGAAAGCTTTTGCCCATTCATATGTTGATTTCAAATTCCACTCTTTTGATTCGCAGAATGAAGGATATAATTCATTCTGATCGATCATGCAGTTGCCGGCAAAAGCTCGAATACCGGAACTGATTAGCTCTTCAAAAATAATTTCCTGGTGGCGAAGTGTTCCCATATCAAGTAATGTTGTCGTTCCCCCTGTCAGCAGATCATTAATCCCTAGCTGTGCCGATATACGCAGCGAATCTTTTGTGTGAGCATTTTCAAATGGGAATACTCTCTTCTGAAGCCAGTCCAGAAGCTCAAGATCATCTGCCAAACCGCGGAATAATGTCTGGCAAAGATGAATATGTGTCTGCACAAATCCTGGAATTATAACCGAATCGGAGTAATCAGCAATTTCACCATCAAAGTTTTTTAAGTTAAAACCGGCTGATGGATTTATGCTTTCAATTTTTCCATCGTTGATTAGAATTGCATAATTTTCAAGAACATCGTTTGAGCTGTTAACAGTAACAATTTTTTTGGCAAGTATCAGTTTACGCTTCATTCTTTTTCTCAGCGAAGAGTCCATCCATTTTTTCAACTGCATAACGAAGGTGGGGAATAACAATCGACCCGCCGACAATTAAAGCGATGTTGAATGATTCATACAATTCCTGTTCAGTTGCTCCTTCCTGAATTGAACGGTCAACATGATAAAGTATGCAGTCGTTGCATCTCAAAACCATTGAAGCCACCAGTCCCATAAGTTCTTTTGTTTTTGCGTTCAATGCGCCGTCAACATATGCCTTATTATCCAGTGCAAAAAACTTATTAAAGTCGCGGAATCCCGAATTAAGTATTCTCTCATTCATTTCAGAACGGTAAGCCCTGAAATCATTTACTGTAGTTTTCATTTTATTTCCTTTGTAATTCTTTAATCAAAAACTTCCCTGTAATACTTTCATTATTCTGTGCAACCTGCTCTGGAGTGCCGGCTGCAATTATTTCTCCTCCATATTCACCGCCGCCCGGACCAAGGTCAATAACATGATCTGCAAATTTAATTACATCCAGGTTATGCTCAACAACTATTACTGTATTCCCTTTTACTACAAGCTGGTTTAGAACCTTCAGCAGAATATTAACATCTTCAAAATGAAGTCCTGTTGTTGGTTCATCAAGAATATAAATTGTATTGCCTGTTTGAACTTTGCTTAATTCTGTCGCGAGTTTAACCCGCTGAGCCTCTCCGCCGCTTAATGTTGTTGCCTGCTG
>DAIEQP010000330.1 GCA_027347805.1 Ignavibacteria bacterium
CCTATATTTAATGAATAAAAATCTATTTGAATTTTGGAATTGCAACTGCAGCGGGTAATGAATCTGCAGGTTTACCAAACACAGTAAACTCAAGAATTCCAAGCGGCACTGTCTTTGGCCATTTTGTTATTGATAAACGAATAAAACGGCACTTGATTGATGGAATCTCCTCAAAGATCGTGTTCCTCGAAATTGAATTCTTTGTTTGATCAAGAACCTGTAGAAAAGTTTTTCCATCCATCGAGATATCAATCTTATACTGATAAATCTCCGGTTCTGGTTTTGCTGATGACGCCGGTCTGCCAAATCCGCGCCCGGCACCTTTAAACATTATCCTTGCAGCATCAATCGTAAACAACTGAACAACATCAAATCTGGTAGCAGGAGAAAGTTCTATTGTAAGTGTTGGAAGTGAATCTTTAGTTGATGGTTCCCACCAGGTTCCACTGGAATTATCAACGGCGTAAGCAGCTTCTCTTCCTTGTTGCTCGGAGGAAACTTTGGAGAGCGCATTCATTGCGCGCATCTTGTTTATCGAAAGAGGTATTGAACCGCAATTTCCTCTTGCTGGATAGCTAATTGTATTCGGCGCCCATTGCGGTGTGTCCGTAACTTCAACAGACATGTAACCATTCTTGTTAATAATAACTCTATCCATTCCAATTCTTCTTCCACCCGGAGGATTGGAAAGAACAATCGTATAAAACTGCCAAAGATTTCCGTCTGGTCCTTCTACAATACAACCATGGGCTGGGCCAGTTACTAAACCTTCAGTTTTTCTTAAGAGTGGATTGTTTGAAGCATATTTGTAAGGTCCCATCGGAGATTTTGAAGTATAGTAACCTTCAGCATAAGTCTTCCATTGTGTGCCTGATGCAGAATACTGCAGGTAATAAGTTCCTTTATATTTTTGAAGCCACGGACCTTCAATCCACGCAACATCTGTATATTCATTCATTTCTCCATAACGTTCCCAAACATGATCAGGATTGAATCCGAACAAGTGTTTTGGTTTGCCAACAAATTTTGTAATGTCATTCGGATCAAGCTTAACAACAAAAATTCCGCTTACTCCTCTGCCGGGATAATAAAGATATGGTTCATTGTTATCATCAATAAAAATGTCAACATCAAATGCACCGTTCCAGCCGCCTTCAACACCAGGAGTATTTTTCCAATCGCCAACACTCACAAATGGTCCTAACGGATTATCTGCTTTATAGACAGGGCAATCATTACCGCACATATAAAAACTTCCTTTATATTTTACAACGTGTGGAGCTATTGGGACATTTTCAACTTTGTGATAAATCCAATTTAGCAAATCATCAGAAACCCATGCACCACCACCGGTACAATACATATAATATTTACCAGCGTCTTTAATAACCGTAACATCACCTGATGCACTTCCTCCAGGCGCTGTTTCCATTGGCAATGGATTACAATAACGAGGAGTTTTACCAATTTCAGGAATAGCTTTTAAGTTTTTCTGAGCAATTCCAACACTTGTAGCATAAATCATTACCAACAGAAAATAAAGACTACTTAATTCTTTTCTTTTCATTTAACCACTCCAAATTCTGAACTATGTAAAGGCAAAACTTTCCCATCATTATAAAATTTTATCTAAATAATTTTTGAGCGAAATCATGGAGAGATTTTCTCCAGACCTGCCATTCATGTCCGCCGGGAAATGAATTGAATTCAACTTTCAATCCATTACTCCGGAAGGTCTCAATCATTTTTTTAGTGTAATCAATTCTTGGATCCTGCTCGCCTACAGAGATATAAAACAGTTTTAATTTTTTATTGAACGATTCTGCTTTTGTTAGAATTCCAGGAATAGCTTTTTCTGCATCAAATTCTGGTGCGCCGGGTTGACGCGCAATTCCACCGAATATGCCTGAACTAAAAACTCCAACGTATGCAAATGCATCAGGATTGCGAAGCCCTGTGTAAAATGCTTGTCCTCCTCCCATAGACAACCCGGAAATCGCTCTGTTTGCTGCGCCCTTTTTAGCGCGATAGTTTTTTTCAATAAATGGAATAACATTTTCAAAAATTTCTTCTTTAAAGTTTGTCATCGCTTCTTCTGTGTAACCAACGGCACTGCTTCCTGGCTTCGAGACATTTCCATTTGGAATTACAACTATCATCGGTCTCGCTTTTCCTTCTGCAATCAGATTGTCAAGAATGATATTTGTTTTTCCCTGCACTGCCCAGCCCCGTTCATCTTCTCCGCCGCCATGTTGAATATATAGAACAGGATAACTTTTCTTTGTGTAGCTATCATACCCCGGTGGAGTATAAATATTCACGTTCCTCCATGTCCCGGTTGTTTTAGAGAAATATGATTTTGACCTTATGTCGCCATGAGGTACATCTTTGATAGCATAAAAATCTACTCCGGTTTCGGGAATATCTATCGCGCTGGACATTCTTCCCGTACCATAAAACGTTTCACTTGCAGGATCAGAAACTTTGACTCCATCAATTACGAGTGAGTAATAATGAAATCCGGGAACCTGCGGATCTGTTGTAACAGTCCAATTCCCCTTTTCATCTTTCTGCATATCGTACATTCTGCTCAAATCAATCTGAACCTTTCCGGCATTAGGCGCATTAATTTTGAATGCAACTCTCAAGTCGGGAAGAATGTATGGATAATCATTTGCACGAATGTTTGTTGATGCAGGTTTCGCTCCCTCTGGAATTTGTGCATTCACTTTGTTCAGGAGAAGTAAACAGAAAAGAATTGCCGCAGTAAATAGAAATTTTTCTTTCATCATAAAAATAACTCATCAGTCTTATCGAATTTGTTTATTAGATTCAACGGTTGGAGATAATTGATTTCTTCAAACAATTCTATCTAAACAATAGTTGAGCAAACTGGTAAAGATCTCTTCTCCATGTAAGCCATTCATGAGCGGTTCCAGGAGACTCATAATAAGTATACTTAACACCCTGCTTATCCAGCATTGCTTTGAACGCACCAACGGAACCCGGAAATGGATTCGGTTCTTTAGTACCCAGACCGAGCCAGAAAAGTTTTATCTGTTTGTTGAGTGCCTCACCATCTTTAAATTTTCCATTCATGAATGATTCTACATTAATTTCATCAGTACGCGGATAATTTGATGTCCCGCTGAATCCGCCTATGTGTGAAAAAACATCAAGGTTGTTCATTGTAATCTGAATTGTCTGGTTAGCGCCCATAGAGAGACCTGCCATTCCCCGATGCTCGCGATCAGAGATTGTTCGGTATATATCATCTATCATAGGAATGATTTCTTTGATCAGCACATCTTCAAATGCGGATGCCCAGCCTCTTCCTGTTGTACTTTGAGAAGTTTGAGAAGGTTTAGTTGCATAACCATTATCGATCACTATTATCATAGGAACAGCCTTCTTCTCAGCGATCAAGTTATCCAGAATTATTCCAGCTTTTCCCTGAACAGTCCAGCCGGTTTCATCTTCGCCGCTGCCATGCTGAAGATAAAGAACAGGGTACCGGGCAGAAATATTTTTTTCATACTCAGCTGGAGTATAGACAAAACATCTTCTCCATGCATTTGTAATTTTAGAAAAATAATAATGCTGGCTTATCTTTCCCTGGGGAACATCTTTGAGTTGATAAAAATCCTGATCAGATGCGGGAACTTCAATTGCACTTCCCCAGCGGCTTGCGCCATAAAAATAAAGTGTGCCGGGATCTGGAACCGAAGCTCCGTCAATATTTAATTGATAGTAATGAAATCCTTCATCCTGTGGATTTGATTCACCAATCCAGGTTCCTTTATCATCTTTAACCAGATCATACTTAACA
>DAIEQP010000066.1 GCA_027347805.1 Ignavibacteria bacterium
CGGAGAGAAAATGAATAGTAAAGAATTTTATATAAATAGTTTCAAAACTTTTGAAAAAAAACTCAATGGTGAATCAAATTCAATTTTGCATGGACTTAGAAAAGATGCACTTAATCAATTAAGCGAAATTTCGTTTCCCACAACAAAAATGGAAGAATGGAAATACACAGATGTTTCCCCCATTGTTAAACAAAATTTTATACCTGCTGTAAATGCAAAATTACCATCTTTATCTAAAGCCCTAGTTGATAAACATAAATTCAAAAATTTTGATTGCTTCCTGATGGTTTTTGTAAATGGAATCTTCCAGACCCAATTAAGCGAATTAGTGAATCTACCAGGTGAAATTATTATATCAAATTTAGCTTACGTTTCTAAGAATAAACCAGAGCTGATTAAAAAGCATTTTTCATCAGAAATAAAACCTGAAAATGCTTTTGCACTACTTAACAGTGCCTTTTCAAGTGACGGTATCTTTGTTTCAATTCCAGACGGAAAGGTAATCGATAAACCAATTCAAATTCTTTTTGTAAGTACAAGTGATGAAGAAAATGTCTTATCTCAACCCAAAAATTTAATTGTAGCGGGTAAAAATTCTCAGATTAGTGTTATTACAAATTTTGTGGGACTGGGAAACAAAAATTATTTCTCGAACATAATCACTGATGTATTTCTTGATGAGAATGCTATTGTTGATTTATACAAAGTGCAAAACGAATCGAATGATTCGTTCCATATCGAAAAGGTTCAGGCATATCAGAAAAAGAACAGCATTTATAACCATTACAATATAACATTTGGCGGTTCAATCGTACGCAACGATATCAATTCGATTTTAGATGATGAAAATATTGAAACACACTATTACGGATTAACTCTAGCAAACGGCAAACAGCATGTTGATAATCATACTTTTGTTGATCATGCAAAACCAAACTGCATGAGTAATGAACTATATAAGGGAATTCTTGATGATGAATCTCACTCAGTCTTCAATGGGAAAATTATAGTAAGACAGGATGCTCAGCAGACAAATGCATATCAGCAAAACAAAACAATTTTATTATCTAAGACTGCTAAGATTGATACAAAGCCGCAGCTGGAAATATTTGCCGATGATGTAAAATGCTCTCATGGTGCTACTGTTGGTCATCTGGATGAAGTTAGTGAATTTTATATACGTTCAAGAGGAGTTCCACAAGATATAGCGAAGAGTATGCTCATTCGTGCTTTCGCAAATGATGTTATTGAAAAAGTTAAAATTGATCCGTTAAAAGAACAGCTTAATCATATGATTTTTGAGCATTTGCATCGGGTTGAAATTGAAAATGATAAATAAAATGAGCACTAAACTTTTACTTATATCTAAAATCATGAGTATGAAATGATTAATACTATCTCCGAAATAAAAAGAAAGTTTGATGTTAATGAAGTAAGAAAAGATTTCCCAATTCTTACAAGAATGGTTAATGATAAACCATTGGTTTATCTTGATAATGCTGCAACATCTCAAAAACCGCAAGTTGTTATTAATGCACTCACTAACTATTATACTTACGATAATGCAAACATTCACAGGGGATTATATTTTCTAAGCGAACTGGCTACTGAACAGTATGAAGATGCACGTTTGAAAGTTAAAGAATTTATAAATGCTCTCAGCACTTCCGAAGTAATTTTTGTTAAAGGAACAACAGAGGGAATTAACCTTTTAGCTTCATCTTTATGCAGAGCAAAATTTTTTAATGAAGGTGATGAAGTAATTGTTTCAAACATGGAACATCATGCTAATATTGTTCCATGGCAGCTTATGGGTGACAGAAAAAAAATTAAGTTAAGCGTTATTCCGATTAATGACGATGGTGAACTCGATCTTGATGCATTCGAAAAGATGATTAATCCAAAGACTAAACTTGTTTCAGTAGTTCACATTTCAAATTCGCTTGGAACAATTAACCCTGTAAAAAAAATTATTGATATTGCTCACTCTAAAAATGTGCCTGTGCTTTTAGATGGCGCTCAGGCTGTTCCTCATTGTAAAGTAGATGTGCAGGATCTTGATGCTGATTTTTATGCTTTTTCCGGTCACAAAGTTTTTGGCCCGACAGGTATTGGAGTTTTATACGGCAAAGCAGAGTACCTTGAAATGATGCCTCCTTATCAGGGGGGCGGTGATATGATTCGCACCGTTACATTTGAGAAAACTACATTTGATGATATTCCAAGAAAATTTGAAGCCGGTACTCCAAATATTGCCGGTGGTATAGGTTTAGGCGCAGCTATTGATTATCTGAATCAATTCGACAGGAAAGAATTAGCAGAATACGAAAATATGCTTCTCGACTATGCAACAAAAAAATTATCTGAAATTGAGGGATTGCGAATAATTGGAAAGGCAAAAGAAAAAGCTTCTGTCATTTCATTTGTGATTGAAGGAATTCATCCATACGATATAGGAACTTTAATTGATACTGATGGAATTGCAATCAGGACAGGACATCATTGCACTCAGCCAATTATGCAGAGATATAATTTGCCCGCGACTTCAAGAGCTTCTTTTGCATTTTATAATACTTTTGAAGAAATAGATAAGCTTGTTGCAGGGGTATTAAAAGTAAAAAAAATGTTTTCGTGATTAATTGAAAATTTAACTGCCGTAAGAAATTACCGGCAAATCTGAGATATTGTAAATGGATAAAGGCGAATTAGAACAGAAAATTATTGCGACATTAAAAACTTGTTTCGATCCTGAAATTCCTGTTGATATTTGGGAACTGGGATTGATTTACGAAATAAGAATTGATGATGATGCAAATACATATGTTAAGATGACTCTTACATCTCCAAACTGCCCGGTTGCTGGTAGTTTACCCGCAGAAGTAAGGGAAAAAGTTATGAAAGTGAAAGGCGTAAAAGATGTTTATCTGGACTTAGTCTTTGATCCGCCATGGGGATTGGAAAAAATGAGTGAAGAAGCAAAATTGGAATTAGGTTATTTGTAACAAAAAAGTAGAAAGGAAGTAACATGTTTAATATAAATCAAAGAGCACCAATTTATGATCCTGAAGCAGTTCAGCCAATGAGGGATGAATTAACTTTTGTTGGTTTTGAAGAAGCAACAACACCTGAAAAAGTTGATGAATATCTTTCATCGGATAAAGATGATACTGTACTTGTATTCATAAATTCTGTTTGCGGTTGTTCTGCCGGAAGTGCAAGACCAGGTATTTCATTAGCGCTTCAGCATAATAGAATTCCTGATAAGCTTGTGACTGTTTTTGCAGGACAGGATCGTGAAGCAGTGGATCATCTAAGGGAGAAATATCTGACAGATATTCCGCCATCATCACCGTTTATGGCATTATTTAAAAAAGGAAAGTTGGTTTATAAAATGCCCAGAATGAGAATCGAAGGCAGATATTCAGAAGAAATTGCAGATGAATTAATGGCTGTGTTCAACAATTTATGCAAAACTGATGGCCCTTCAATACCAAAAGAAAAATATGCAGAATTGGTGCATGCAAAAATGTGTGGAAGTAAAATTCCATTGAATAACTAAATATTTTTTAAATCAAATTACTCTTGATATTCCTGCCTTGTCATTACAAAACAGGGCAGGATATTAAATCTAATAAATCTGCATCTAGGGTAAAATTAACAAAGAAATTATATGAAGTTTAGTGCAACAGAAGAATATGGATTAAGATGTTTGCTTCGCATCGCAAAATTCTACGAAGTAGAAAAATCTTTTACGATTCCCGAAATTAGCAGGGCCGAAGGCTTAACTGAACATAATGCCGGAAAGATTTTAAGAATTTTAAGATTGGGTGGTTTTCTTGAAAGTTCACGCGGCCAAATTGGCGGTTATACTTTAACAAGACCTCCGGAAGAA
>DAIEQP010000345.1 GCA_027347805.1 Ignavibacteria bacterium
CTTCCTCAGTTTTTCACAATGCCGGTTCGTGTTCGTATAACAGCTCAGGATGTTATTACAAACACAACTTTATTCAATAATCAAAAAGAACAAGCCTGGATACTTCCATTTAGTCAGACAGTTACTAAAGTCGAGTTTGATCCTGACAATTGGTTATTAAAAGATATTGTTGCAACGACAAAAATTTCGGATCAGGAATTAATTCCAGCCGGATTTTCACTTTCGCAGAATTATCCAAACCCGTTTAATCCATCGACAACAATTTTCTATCAAATTCCTGTCGCCACCGCACAGAGCGCAGCCGAAGTGCATGTATCATTAAAAGTTTTTGATCTTGTTGGAAGAGAAGTTGCCACGCTGGTTGACGAAAATAAACAGCCGGGAACATACAAGGCTGAATTCAATGCTGGTAACGCTTCGACTTCAAGCGGAATTTATTTTTATACATTGAATGCCGGTGAATTTGTTCAAACCAGGAAGATGATATTAATAAAATGAGTTTAGAAATTACAACCTGTAAAAAGCCCCGCAATGCGGGGTTTTCTTTTTCATCAAATTAGCATAAAAAGTTAATTTGTTACGATTAAATTTAATTTCTATTTTCGTTCTGGATTTTGTTTTGAAGCAAGCTAATATTTCTATGATCACAGTTTTTCAATTCAAATAAAGATGAAAATGATCAGGATAAAATCGATAATAAACTGCGCTCTAATCTTACTTATTGCTAACTGTATAAATATTTCGGGAGAGAATTTGTTTCTTCGACAGACATACTTGTTTAAATCATATTCCACACAGGAGGAATTTAGAGAACACTATAAAGAGCTCGATAAATTTTATTCCGATAAACGGCTCGGTTCCTTTGTTGCCAATGGCAAAACAGTTTTCCGTTTATTTGCGCCATCCTGCAACCTGGTTAAATTATGCATTTTAGATAAACCTGGTGCAAAGAATTACAAAGAGTATTTTATGATTCGTGATGAGCAGGGTGTATGGGAATTTTCTGTTGAAGGTGAATTATTCGGCAAATTCTATGGCTATAAAGTTTATCAGCGGGGCGATGATTTTACTAATCCTCATATTCCAATTTGTGTTGATCCTTACGCAAAAGCCGTTGCTACATTTACTACATTCATGAATCCGCGTCTTTCAATTGTTACAAAGGAAAACGGATTTAACTGGGAAGGTGATACCTGGATTGAAAGAGACTGGCGCGATCTTATAATTTATGAAATGCATGTTCGGGATATGACTGCTCACAAAACAAGCGGGGCAAAAAAACCGGGAACTTACCAGGGGCTGATTGAAAAAAATATAAAAGGCGGATTGAATTATATTAAAGATCTTGGCGTCAACACTGTTGAACTTTTACCCGCACAGGATTTTGGCTACTGCGAAATTCCCTACCGTCAAACACTCGCCGGTAAATTTAATACATGGAACCCGTACGAAAGAAATCACTGGGGTTACATGACCGGTGCGTTTTTTGCCCCCGCATCCTATTACAGTGAAGACTGGAAAAATTTTAAATGGAATAAGTGGATTGGAACAACCGGCAGACAGGTGAATGATTTCAAAGAGATTGTAAAAGCTTTTCATAAAGAAAATATTTCTGTTGTAATGGATGTTGTGTATAATCATTTATCCGAATATGAAGTCGGAAACCTGAAGCAGATTGATAAGGAATATTATTTCCGTTTGGATGAACATGGAAACTACATTTCAGAAAGCTACTGCGGAAACGATCTTAAAACAGAACGCCCGATGATGCGCCGCTTAATTCTCGAAAGTTTAATCTACTGGATGGAAGAATATCATGTTGATGGATTCCGGTTTGATCTTGGAAAATTAATTGACTGGACTACAATTGAAATTATAAGCGATGAATTACGCAAGATAAATCCTAATGTAATTATTGTTTGCGAGCCGTGGGGCGGCGGTTATGAACCAACCGGGTTCTCAAGAAGAAACTGGGGCGCATGGAATGATCAGATTCGTAATGGAATAAAAGGAGAAAATCCTTATAATGGTTTAGGATGGATTTTTGGACACTGGTACGGAAATAATTCGCCTCAAAGAATTAAAAGCTACGTTAATGGAACTCTCACACGCGATTCGCTTGGCCTCTTTATAAAGAAAGAACATTCTGTAAATTATCTTGAATCGCATGATGGTTTTTCTCTTGGCGATTTTATAAGGATAGGAACTAAAGAAGTTGATCCTCATCATACAATTAAAGATGTTGATCTCAACGCAAAACTTTCCCCTCTACAGTTAAAACTGAATAAACTTGCCGCGCTTTTTCTTTTTACTTCCCAGGGAGTTACAATGATAAGCAGCGGCCAGGAATTTGCGCGTTCAAAAGTAATTCCTTTTAATATTACTGTTAAGGATACAAACAAAGGAAGAATTGATCATAACACATACGATAAAGACAACGAAACAAATTATATTAACTACAAGCATGCTGAAATGAATAAAGACCTGCGCGATTATTATAAAGGATTAATTGAGCTGAGAAAAAATTTTGAATCATTCAGGCGCGCCGAATATCATCACATAAATTTCTTTGATAACAGCAGCAGTAAATTTGCGCTTGGATATACAATTACACATAACCGGGAAACTTTCGTTGTTCTGCTGAATGCTGACCAGGCGAACACAATCGAGTTTAATCTACCCGACGGCGCGTATGATGTTCTTGTTGATAAAGACAAAGCCGGTGTTAAAACACTTTTTGTAACCGGCGGATCAATTGAACTTCCGCCTATCAGCGGTATGGTTCTGAAACTAAAATAAATTTAGGAACTGTTTCCGGTTTATAATTACAGGATTGCCGATTAAAATTCTAAAACTATTTGCTGTTTATTGCTGCGTTTTATTTAACGCATCTACGTTACCTGCTCAGGCGGATACAAATATTGTTTCATTAAAATCCATTGATTCAACAATTGTGCAGGATGTCCGCTACGCAACGACAAATAATTTTACAGGTAAAGTTTTATATCCTTCAGCAAAAGTTTATATCAGAAAAGTTGTAGGTGATGAACTTGCCAGGGCAAATGAATTTCTGAAATCAAATTATAATCTAAGAATAAAAATTTTTGATGGCTTCCGCCCTCTTTTTGTTCAGAAGATTATGTGGAAAATCCTTCCGGATGAAAGATATGTTGCAAACCCGGCAAAGGGATCGAGACATAACAGGGGTGCCGCAGTTGATATTACATTAATTGATGATAAGGGAACCGAACTTGAAATGGGAACACCTTACGACGATTTTACAGAACTTGCATCTTTTGCCGCTGCAAATATTTCTGATGCCGCAAAATCAAACAGAAAATTATTAAGAGATACAATGATAAAGTTCGGTTTCATTCCTCTGGAAACCGAATGGTGGCATTTTGATTTTAACGGCTGGAATAAGTTTTCGATACTGGATACAACAGAAGATTAACCTGCTCAGTAATCTTAAATGTTTCTAAGTACTAAACTTATCATTTGAATTCTAAAACAGCACACTTCCTTGAATTATAGTATCATCTGATTAGTATTGCTATTTTTGCAGATAAATTTTCGAATGGGAAAAAAATAAAATTGGAATACACTCGTAAATACCTTATTCACTACTATGAAATTGACGGCAAGCGAAGATTAACTGTTCCGACGCTGATTCATTATCTTGAAGACATTGCAATATTAAACAGTGAAGCCCAGGGCTTAACATTAGATTATTATGAAAAGAATAGCTGCGGCTGGATGCTGCTTAAATGGGATATAATAATTCACCGGCTTCCTTTATTTAATGAAACAATTAAAATAATAACCCGCCCATATTCATTTAAAAACTTTCTGGCTAACAGGCAATACAAAATTTTCGACAGCAGTGAAAATTTATTGGTTGAAGCTAAAACTGTCTGGTTATTAGCAGATATAATCAGCCGTAAACCATTGCGCGTGCCGGAGGAAATGTATATCAAATTTGATACAGCGCGTGACAGCGATAAATATTTTGATAAACTTGAAGACCTAAAACCAACTAACCTGGGAAATCATTCACTCCGCATAAAAGTATGCGAACAGGATATAGATACAAACAAACATGTTAATAATGTTAAATATGTTGAATGGGCGCTTCAGTCTCTTCCGTCTGATTTTGTAAGCAGTCATTTTGTTTATCGTGTAATTGTTAACTACAAAAAGGAATTAAATCTTGATGATGAGGCTGTAGTCATCGGTTCAATTCATAATGCAGATGAAAAAACCGAATCTTCCCATTCAGTATTCAGCGGGGAAAAAGAAGTCTGCCATCTAAAATTTTTCTGGAGATCTGAATAGAAAATTGATCAATTAAAAATTGCCTTTCTTAATGATCTTTCAATTGCGTTTTTGAAATTGCTCAGGTTAACCGGTTTTGTAAAAATATATTCAACGCCAAATTCTTTGTATTCGGCTTCAATTGATTTGTTTAGATCGCTGCTGAGTATAATTACAGGAGGTTTGAATTTCATTTGGGTCATATTCATCTGCTTCACAAGATCGTATCCGCTCATTACAGGCATGTTATGATCAGTAATAACAAGAGCCGGAGAAGACTGCCTGATAATATCCAATGCCTGCTTGCCGTTCTCGGCCTCGATGATATTGTAATTTGGAACAAGACTTTTAATAAGTTTGGAATAAAGGAGCCTGTCAGTTTTAATATCATCAACAAGAAGCAGGTTTGAAGAAGCAACAGGAATTGAAAAGACAAATTGAGTTCCTTTTCCATATTCGCTGTTCACCCAAATTTCGCCGCCATGCTTGCGAACAATATCGTAAACAAGTGAAAGTCCCAAACCGCTTCCCTTTTCTCCTGCGGTTCCGCTTGTAGTAAATTTAGTATCGATTTTAAAAAGCTTATGTATATCTTCTTTTTTAATTCCCACACCGGTATCGCGCACGCTAAATTCTATCTGCTTCTTTTCGACATTAGCTCTGGAATTAATAACTATACTTCCCTCCTGCTTCGTAAACTTAATCGCATTTGAAATCAAGTTGTTGAATGCCTGGAAGAGAAGTCCCTCATCGGCATGAATGTAAAAATCATTTTTAATTTCACTGACCAGATTAATTTTTTTCTGAAGAGCTGCACCTGTCATTAATTGTATGGATTTTTCAATTAAAACTTTTGCGTTAATTCTTTCCGGTTCAAATTTGGTTCTTCCGGTTTGAAGACGGGTTAAATCCAAAAGCGAATTTACAAGCCCAAGCATACTTTTGGATGATTCCTGTATAAATTTTGTATACTGTATCCTCTGCTCTTCATTTATATCTTTTTCGTTCAACAAAATATCTGTAAAACCAATAATTGAGCTGAATGGTGTCCGAAGATCGTGAGATACAATTGAAATGAACCGGTCTTTCGTTTCATTAAGTTCTTTATAATCTTCAGCGGATTTTTTCAATTCCTCTTCAGATCGTTTTGCAAGAGTTACATCGCTAATAATTCCAAACACTTTTTGAATTTTTCCGCGGGCATCGCGCAGAACTGTTATCTTGTTTTCAATCCAGATAACATTTCCGAGTTTGTCAATTATTCTATATTCAAGGGATTCAAGATTTCTCACCGGATCGCCATAAAGCTGATCCATTTTTTCACCAACAAACTCAACATCATCGGGATGAATAATCTTTCCCCACAATTCTTCATCCTCTAAAAAATCTTCCGGTTCATAGGAGGTAATTTTTCTTATTGCCGGAGTATAGAATACTGCTTTCAAATCATTTTTAATATTCTCGGCAGCCCAGATGCATTCATTAATACTTTGTGTAATACTTCTGTATCTTTCTTCACTTGCAAGAAGCGCCTGCTGTGCCTTTTTTTCTTCGGTCACATCGCGCAAAACCCAAACTATAAATATTTCACCATCCACCTCGTAGAATGAAACAGAATTCTCGGCATCGAAAACATTATTGTTTTTCTTTTTAGCCATGAATAAATACCTGACCGGAGAATCTTTTCCCTCCTGGGCGGCTTCTAAAAATTCTGCGATTCGCCATTTATCTTTTTCATCAATAAGATTAACAGGGTTCTCGTCATATAAATCGCTGGAACTTGAATACCCAAACATCTGCACAAAGGAATCATTCACAAGCACAAATTTTTTCTTATGAATTAATGCGATACCGTCAACCGATGCTTCAAACACAGAACGGATCAGAAGCAAATCTTTTTCCGATTCTCTTTTAAGCGTAACATCGGTTAGAATTGCATTATAACTTTGAACTTCGCCATGCTCATTTTTCAATGCAGAAAAATTTGCATGAACATAAATTTTATGCCCCGCTTTGTTAATTAAGGGTAAATCAACTGAAGCATTTTTTTGATCGGTAAATGAATCCAGTTCAAAAGAATTATTCAGAAAGTATTCCGAATCTATTAGTTCCCTGAAGTTTATTCTTTTACACTCACTTTCAGTGTACTTAAAAGCATCCAAAAAATTATTATTCACAAACAAGAGAAATCCTTTTGCGTCAAGAGTGCAAATGTAATCCGGAGAGTTTGTAACAATACTTTTGAATACTTCCTGAGATTCCCTGAGTTCTTTTTCTTCTCTTACAGTATCAGTAATGTTAGAACAAAGGAAAAGATATAGTTGATCTTCCCCTTCATTAAGCAAATTTATTTTTACAATAAAATGTTCAGCGATACTTTCGTCAAATCCAATTGAAAGTTTACCAGTCCAGAGTTTTTCAGCTTCAACGCTGGATTTAAGATTTTCAAATGCCTGTTCATCAAGCGATGGGAAAATTTTTCCAATATACTTCCCGTAAACTTCGCTTTTAGTCAGCCCGAACATTTTAGTTGAAGAATCATTCCAGAATACTATTCTCCCATTCTTATTAACCGCAATCAGGCCGTCAGCAATTGAAGAGATCATATGCTGATATCTTGACAATTCTTCGAGTTCAATTTTTGTAATGCCTGATTGATCCAACTCCTTGCTCAAATCCTCTGCAATCAAAATAATTTTATATTCCTCGTTAGCTTTATCAATAAGAGGAATAAGAGTCACTTTTACCAGAACTTCGATTCCATCTTTAATAAACGGAATATTTGCAGTAACTGTTTTCTTTGATTCGGCAATTGCTTCAATATGCTTTTTGAATAAAATTGGAGAAAGTTTACGGGTGGAATGTTTTGAAGATTCTATATCAATTAGAATATCATAACGACTGTCATTCGGATTCGATTCATCTTCAACAATACCTTCGGAAGATGCAATTATATAATGATCGCTAATTTGTTTTAGAAAATTTGTAAACTCACTTATTTTTGCAAGAGGTTCATGAGTTTTTTCGAGATTTACCTTAACATCTTCAATTATAAGTATTCCGCCAGCATTTTCATCCTTCAGAAGAATCGGAGTTCCTTTTAAAAGAAGTGTTACCTGTGTACCTCTGATAGATTTGGAAACCATTATTTGTTTTTCAAATCCGTCCCCGTTTTTGAGATGATCTAATTCACTTCGTATATCAATTTTTTCAAACAAACGATTTTCATAAATACTCATCCCCAGAATATCATTGGGAGAATCGGCGAGAATTCCAGGAAACAAAAAGAAATTATTGTTAACAAACTTTACAGTCCAATCCCGCTGGAATATTAATATTCCAATCGGAGCGAATTCTAAAATCTCTCGAAAGGAAATCTCTGTGCGGCTTTGTTCAAAAGTTTTGTTGGAAAAAGTCGGCATTAAAAATTAGTTACCAAATTAATTCGGAATAAATTTATGAAATAGGCGCCTGAAATAAAACTTTGTTTGTGGTAATAAAAAGAAAAGCCGCATGTTTTAAAATGCGGCTTTTGCGAATTTGAAGAGATTTTACAGCTGATTTATCCGTTCCGCAAGCTGGTTTAGTTCATCATATAGTTCTTTTGGGATTCTGTCGCCAAACTGCTTATAATATTCCCTGATTGATTCAACCTCTTTTATCCCGGTTTCTTTTTCAACTTTAAATAGCTGGTGAAGAACCTCTTCACTCAATCCAAGACCATCAGAGTCAAATTCATCCAATTTGGGCTCGCGGCCAATTGCAGTATCAACAAAATTGTCTTTACCGTTTGTCCGGTCAAAAATCCATTTAAGCACTCTTATATTTTCACTGTAACCAGGCCAGATAAAATTTCCCTGCTCATCTTTTCTGAACCAATTAACATAAAATATTTGAGGAAGCTTGGATGAATCGGCCCTCATACCAAGATGAATCCAGTGTAGAAAGTAATCTGCCATATTGTAACCGCAGAATGGAAGCATTGCAAACGGATCTCTTCTAACCTGCCCGACTGCGCCTGTAGCTGCTGCAGTAGTTTCGGATGATACAATCGATCCCAGAAACACTCCATGCTGCCAGGTGAATGCCTCATGAACAAGCGGAATAACTGAAGCTCTTCTGCCTCCAAATAAAATTCCTGAAATTGGAACCCCTTTGGGATTTTCCCAGTCTGGATCTATTACTGGGCACTGGCTTGCATGAGCAGTAAATCTTGCGTTGGGATGTGCGGCTGGTTCTTTTGAATCGGGTGTCCAGTCTCTTCCTTTCCAATTAATAAGATGGGC
Organism: Ignavibacteria bacterium; assembly: GCA_027347805.1. GTDB lineage: Bacteria > Bacteroidota > Ignavibacteria > Ignavibacteriales > Melioribacteraceae > Stygiobacter. Next base: position 8,601 of record DAIEQP010000345.1, read on the forward strand.
TGGTTTTTCATCTGTCATTCCTTCCCACCAAACATCGCCGTCATCTGTTAAAGCGACATTAGTAAAAATTGAATTTTTTGTTACAGACAACATTGCATTGGAATTTGTTTTCATACTTGTTCCAGGTGCAACGCCAAAAAAACCTGCTTCTGGATTAACAGCGTACAAAAATCCATCATCGCCAAATTTCATCCATGCTATATCATCACCAACGCATTCAACTTTCCAGCCGGGTAAAGATGGTGTAAGCATTGCTAAATTTGTTTTACCGCATGCACTTGGAAATGCTGCCGCAAAATATTTTTTCTCACCTTCGGGATTAGTAATACCAACAATCAGCATATGATCTGCGAACCATCTCTCTTCCCTTCCCATCAGCGAAGCAATTCTTAACGCGAAACATTTTTTACCAAGCAAAGCATTTCCGCCGTAGCCGCTTCCATAAGACCAGATAATTTTTTCTTCTGGAAAGTGAACAATGTATTTAGTTGGATTGCATGGCCATGGGACATCCTTTTTTCCGTTTTCAAGAGGGTAACCGACTGAATGTAAGCATTCAACAAAAGTACCGTTGCTGCCGAGCTGTTCCAGTACTGATTTGCCCATGCGTGTCATAATTTTCATATTCATCACAACATAAGGCGAGTCTGTTATTTCAACTCCGATATGAGAAATCTTTGAACCAAGAGGACCCATGCTAAAAGGAATAACATACATTGTTCTTCCTTTCATACATCCGTCATATAATCCCAGCATTATTTTTCTCATCTCACCAGGATCCATCCAGTTATTTGTTGGACCGGCATCTTCTTTAATTTTAGAGCAGATAAAAGTCCTGTCTTCTACTCTTGCAACATCAGAAGGATCCGACTTTGCATAATAACTGTTAGGTCTTAACTTTTCATTCAGTTTTATGAACGTTCCATTGTCAAGAAGCAATTGCGCCATAGCGTTATATTCTTCTTCGGAACCATCGCATAAGTGAATGTTATCCGGTTTACATAACTCCGCAATCTCGGAAATCCATTTTTTCAGCTTTTCATTTTCAGTCATTTTGAACCTCGTTACAGTTTGTGTAAAATTTTCCCATCAAGAATATTATAATTCTATATCTGCCGGTAAATCGAATACCGATCAAGCAATTAAATTGTTATTTGTGAATTCTATTAAAGAATTCCGTAAATGGCCTGGAGTATTTTTTCGGTAGCGCCGATGTTTTCTGTTACATAAGCAGAACAGATTTTACCTTTTTGTGCTCTTAACTTTTCATTACTGAAAAGCCCGCGCAAAATTCTGTATGCATCTTTCTTGTTCCTTATTGGAATACCGCCGCCGAGAGCCGCCAGTTTTAATGCTTCCTGGCTATTATCATGCTTTGGTCCAAACAAAACCGGAATTCCATAAACAGCCGGTTCAAGAACATTATGGATGCCCTGTTTAAAGCTTCCGCCTACATATGCAACGTGAGCATAATAATAAAGAGTAAGAAGAATGCCAATCGAATCGATTATTATTATTCTTTCATTATTATAGTTGTTCAGTAGAGAAAAACGAATTGAGTTGAATTGATTGTGAAGTTGGTTTTCTAACTGTTCGATATGAATAATTGTGGGTTCATGCGGAACAATTATGGAAATAATTTTTTGATCATTCTCCATTAATTTCAATAGTGCGGGTAGTACAACTTCTTCATCGCTTTCCCACGAGCTACCAAAAACAAAAACTTTTTTGTCATCAAAAAATTTATCTTTAAAAAGAACTTTAGCTTTTGCCTGCAAACTTTTTTGATACACACGATCAAAACGCGTGTCACCGATCGGTTCAACTTTATTAGAATCCAAACCAAAAGAAAGAAAATTATTCGCATCTTCTGCTGAGACTGTGAGTATTTTGCTGAACGAAGAATAAAGTGATTTATGAAAACTCTTCATGAAAAACCACTTTCTTGGAGTATTTGACCTCATCGTTGCATCAACTATTAATGCAGGTATTTTTTTCAGATCAATCTGCCAGATCATATTCGGCCAGATATCATAACGCATAAACACAGCCAAGTTTGGGCGGACAAGATTTAAAAATCTTTTAGCGGCAAAAGTAGTATCGAACGGAAAATAAGCAATTACATCGGCGTACGGATATTTAAGAGAATTAGTATAACCTGAAGGAGAAAAAAATGTCACTATTACATTTACATTCTTTTCAGCCTTCAACTTTTCAATTATTGGTTTTGCTTTTTCAAACTCTCCCATTGAAGATGAATGAAACCAAACCATTTTTTTTGATCTGTCTATTCCGGCAAGATCTATAATTAAATTTTCGAATAGTTTTTTTCTGCCGGCCAAACCGGTTCTGATTTTAGGAACAAACAATTGGGCAATCAGCACAATTAATTTTGCAGGTGGAATAAAAAATATATTATAAAACCAGTACCAGACTTTAATCATAATTCCTGTCGAAATTTTTGAATACTTTGAAGTACACCTTGAGGAGTTACTTCTTTCATGCATTTGAAATGCTTTTTAGGACAATTTGAACGACCAATATGACTACACGGCCGGCAAGATAAAAAATTATTTTCTAAGATTAAATTCTTTACACCATAAGGTGCAAATCCGAATTCTTTAACCGATGAACCGAAAATTGCAGTGACAGGAGCGCCTACTGCAGATGCTACATGCATTAATCCGGAATCATTTGTAACAACTAATTTACATTTTTGCATATCAACCGCAACTTGAATGAGGTTATCATCACCCTGCAAATTAACAGCACCTTCTATTTTGCCTGATATATCATTGCATAAATCTTTTTCTGATGTCCCGCCAAATAAAACAATTCGATATCCAAGCTTTGTCAGCTCATTTCCTAATTCAATAAAATATTCCGGAGGCCAGCGTTTTGTAAAATGTTTTGCCCCGGGGCACAAACCAATGTAATTACCATTTGAATCGAGCCTGGATTTGGAATCTTTTGGTAAAAATAATTCCAGAACTTTTCCCTCAAGTGTAATACCAGCAGCTTCGGCATATCGTTTTACAATTGATTTATTTTCTTTTAGCAGATTAATTTTGAACCACACAAGGAGCAGTTTTTTGAATGTGGGTTTCTTGAACCTAGTGATGTTTTTGGAAATCCCTTTTGTGAGTGAACGGCTTCTCCAATTGTTTTGAAGATCTATAACGAGATCATAATTTTCGGCAGTCAGCTCTTTATTCAGCGAATCAGCAATTTCTTTTCTGAAGATGAATTTCTTATTAATGTTGGTGTTATATAAATAAACATCAGAAAACTGTTTTTTTATGACAAAATTAATTTCAGCATTTGGATATTTTTTTCTTAGTTCACCAATTACTGGTGTAGTGAGAAGAATATCTCCAAGCGAGCTGAATCTGACCACCAATATTTTTTTAATCGTATCGATATTATATCCAAATTTGCAAATTACCAATCCAAATTTACCCAATTTTTGACTTTCATTTGAGGTTGGAACTAAAAATCCACTTACTTATTTTTCGTCAAAACAAATTGGAAGTTTTATGACGACTTTACCTCCTCCGGCAACAAAATTCTTTCCGGAAGACTCGATTGAAAAACAGTGTTATAACATTGCCGAATCATTTAAAGAATATATTCCAATAATGAATGATAGAAACAGATTGGGTTTTAATCTTTACAGATTTGTTAAAGGTGAGGGTGACAAACCTGAAATAATTCTAAAGAATGCAAAGCTGAAAATAGAGGGAATTTCACTTTCTGATCTGGCAAAGAAACTTGATGAAGCAGTTGCAAGTGTGAAGTAAAAATTAGAAGTGCGAAAATTAAAACTTCGCACCTTCTTCTTTTTTTTATACCGTTCTAACAACTTCCTGATCTTTATATTGCAGCTGATACAATCTGTAATATATTCCCTTCTTGGCAAGCAATTCCTGGTGAGTTCCCATTTCTTTCAATTCACCTTTGTGCATAACTAAAATTTTATTAGCATTCTGAATAGTAGAAAGGCGGTGTGCAATCACTATTGAAGTTCTTCCGACCAATAATTTTTGAATAGCTTCCTGTATTAGAATTTCAGTTTCAGTATCAACGCTAGATGTCGCTTCATCTAAAATTAAAATTTGAGGGTTGTAGGCAAGCGCCCTGGCAAATGAAATTAACTGCCGCTGGCCAACGCTGAGAGTAGCGCCTTTTTCTTTTACTTCTTCCTCATATTTATTTGGCAGTTTGGAAATGAATTTATCCGCTCCTACTGTCTTTGCAGCTTCAATTATTTGTGCATCAGTAATTTCATCGTTGCCAAGATTGATATTGGTTTTAATGTTTCCGCTGAACAAGAATACATCCTGAAGCACCATTGAAATATATTTCCGGAGATCCCGTTTTTCCAATTGTCTTATATCAATACCATCAAGAGTAATGCTTCCCTTTTCAATATCATAAAATCTTGTGAGAATATTTATAAGACTTGTTTTACCGGCTCCGGTTGCACCAACGATAGCAATAGTTTCGCCCGGTTTAATATCGAATGAAACATTCTTCAAAACATATTCGCCGGGATTATATGCGAACCAAACATTCTTGAATTCTATCTCCCCTTTTACTTTTTCAAGTTTAACCGGATTCTCAGCATCAGGAATGAAAGTTTCATCATCAAGCAATTTGAAAATTCTTTCTGAAGAAGCCATAGCCTGCTGAAGAACATTATATTTTTCAGAAAGGTCTCGAACAGGACGCCAGAACATTTCTGTGTACTGGAAAAAAGCTATGAGTACACCAAGAGTAAGTTTGCTTTGAATTACCTCACCACCTCCGTACCAAATTATTAATCCGAATGTTATAGCGCTGAGTAATTCAACTACTGGAAAAAATACTGCATAGTAAAAAACAGATTTAATATTAGCTGCACGGTACTCGCCGTTGATTGCTGAGAATTTTTCAAGCTCATCTTTTTCTTTTGCAAAAATCTGAACTATGTTCATCCCGGTAACATGTTCCTGCATGTAAGAATTTAAATTTGCCAAATGCTTGCGCACATCCCGGTAAGTTTCTCTAACTTTTTTCCTGAAAACCATTGTTGCATAAATTAGGAATGGCATTACAAGTAAAACTACCAGGGCTAAATCCCAGGCCATGCCAAACATGAAAACATAAATCCAGATTATAACAAAAACATCGCTGAACACCTGGACAATTCCGGAGGAGAACATTTCGTTTAACGAATCAACATCGTTGGTAACTCTTGTTACGGTACGTCCGACAGGAGTTTTATCAAAATATCTCAAAGCCAGTTTTTGAACATGTTTAAAGATTTGCACACGAAGATCATATACAATCTTCTGTCCCATGTATTCAGAATAGTAAGTCAAATAATATTGAACAACCGCCTGCAATATTAAAACAGCCAGCACAATCATACTAATCATTAACAAACCATTATAATCTTTGTTAGCGATGTAAGTATCGAGTGCGATTTTTGATAAAAGAGGACGTACAGCTGGTAGTGCTGCCACTATTATGTTCATAATAATTGCCATAACCACATACTTCTTGTACGGCTTTACATAAGTAAGAAGACGGCGCATTATTTTTGAATCGTAAGCTTTACCTAGTATTTCATCATCTTTTTGTTGTTCTGCCATTTGTATTCTTTCTATTCCATCTCGGAAAGTTCTTCTTCCAATAATTGTTTTGTATGGAGATCGGCATAAATTCCTCCAAAGGCCACTAGTTCATCATGCGTACCTTGTTCAGTAATTTTACCTTTATCAATTACAAAAATTTTATCCGAATCTTTTACTGTAGAAATTCTGTGACTAATAATTATGCTGGTTCTGTTTTTCATGAACTCTTTCAGGCGTTTTAAAATTTCTTCTTCGGTATGTGTATCAACTGCGGAAAAAGAATCATCGAGAATTAAAATCTTAGGATCAATAGCAAGCGCACGAGCAAGTGAAGATCGTTGTTTTTGTCCACCTGATAAAGTTATTCCTCTTTCTCCAAGAATTGTTTCGAAGCCGTTTGGAAATGTTTCAACATCTTTGTTTAACTGGGCAATCTCTGTAACTTTATCTATGAGTATCTGACTGCCATCTGTAATGCCGTAAACAATATTGTTTGCAAGTGTATCGGAGAATAGAAAATTCTCCTGCGGCACCAAACCAATATTTGTTCTTAAAATGCCAATCGGTATGTTTTTAACATTGATACCATCTATCAACACTTCACCGCCGGTTGCATCGTACATTCTCGGTATCAAATTTATCAGTGAAGATTTACCAACACCTGTATGACCCACGAATGCAATCGTCTGCCCTTGTTCGATTTTAAAACTTACATTATCGAGAACAACGGGAAGATCATCTTTATATCTAAACGATACATTTTTAAACTCTATCGAACCCTGCAAATCTTTGATTACATGGTTTGTGTTTTCATTTTCAGAAATTTCATAAGGTTCATTAAAAATTTTCATCAGGCGTTTCATGCTTGCATCTGCCTGCTGAATCATATTTGCAACCCAGCCAAAAGAAATCATTGGCCAAATCAGCATTGATAAATAAAGAATAAATGCAGTCAGAGTTCCAACAGTCAGCTCGTTGTTTATAATCATGTTCCCTCCGACTAGGAAAATTATTATAAACGCGAGCCCTGCAATAACGAAAAATATAGGATGGAAAAATGCCTGCAGTTTAACAAGATTCATTTTACGCTGGAAATATTCATCACTTATTTTTGAATACTGGTCTATTTCATAATTTTCTCTGAAATATGATTTGATAACTCTAATTCCCGAAAAATTTTCCTGGGCGCGAGTTGTTAGTTCAGAAAATTTCTCCTGAATCTTTGTATACCGCGAATGAATTTTACTCATTACCAGGTAAACAAATAAAGACATGAATGGTAATGGTATTAAAGTGTAGAGTGTAAGTTTCGTGCTAAGCGAGAATAAAATCGAAAGCGTCATTATGAACAGAACGCCGTTATCAACCGAATACATAACCGAAGGTCCCACAAAAGAACGTACGGAGTTGATATCATTAGTCGCGTGAGACATAATATTTCCGGTTGAGTTGTTCTGGAAAAATCTCATTGGAAGTTTCTGGATGTGTTCCCAAAAATCTTTCCTTAAATCATATTCAATTTTTCGGGACACAACTATAATTGTCTGGCGAATGAGAAAAGAAAAAAGACCGGCAAATGCACTTGTTAAAGCAATTAGGATTGCGTTTTTAACGATTATATCTGTGCTAAGCTTTTTCTGAAGTTCATCGAACGCTCCTTTAACAAGCAGCGGTATATAAACATTCCCAATGTTGGAAAGAATAATAAAGATAAATCCGAGTGCTAATGTTCCTTTATAACGAAGGAAGTATTTTTTGAGATGGACTAAATTACCGAACAATTCTAAACCATTACCCTTTCTTTTTCTATCTAACAATCAATTCTTAAATAAAATTCCCAATTAATGCTGACTGATAAGCAGATGATTTAAATGATCCATGCTCATTATTCTACATTCGATACTCAGTCTTATCCTATAATTTCGAAACCGCAATATTTCTGCAAAACTTTGGGAACGATAACTTTTCCTTCCGGTGTCTGATTATTCTCAAGAATTGATACCATCAAACGGCTTGTAGCCAAACCGCTTCCGTTTAATGTATGAATAAATTCTGGTTTCTTGGTATCTTCTCTCCTGTAGCGAATATTAGCACGGCGAGCCTGGAATGCTTCGAAGTTGCTGCATGATGAAGCTTCAAGCCATTTGTTTTCTGCCGGAGACCAAGTTTCAATATCGTAGCATTTTGCAGCTGAGAAACTAAGATCACCTGTGCAAAGCATTAAAATTCTATACGGAACGTTAAGAGCTTTCAAAATATTTTCTGCATCGTTTGTCATTGCTTCTAATTCATCATAAGAATTTTCCGGTTTAGAAAATTTCACCATCTCAACTTTATTGAACTGATGAACGCGTAAAAATCCTTTTGATTCTTTTCCGTAGGAACCGGCTTCTCGGCGAAAGCATGGCGAATAACCAACGTACTTAATTGTCAAATCTTTTTCGGCAAGAATTTCTTCACGGTGAATATTTGTTATAGGAACCTCTGCAGTTGGAATTGGATACAAACCATCTTTCTCTATAAAATACATATCCTCTTCCATCTTCGGAATTTGCCCAGTACCCCTCATTGAATCGCGGTTAACTAGAACCGGCGGCATCATTTCGGTGTAACCATGATTATTGATATGAGTATCAAGCATAAAATTAATTAACGCACGTTCAAGCGTTGCACCGCGGCTGGTATATAATGGAAATCCTGAGCCGGAAATTTTTGTCCCGCGTTCGAAGTCGAGCAGCCCAAGTTTTTTTCCGAGTTCAACATGATCCAGAACTTTAGAATCATTCTCAAATTTAAATCCTTCGGGCAGCCAGCGGCGAACTTCAACATTTTCTTCTGCACTTTTTCCCACTGGAACTGATGAATGAGCAAGATTGGGAGTATGACGCAAAATATTATCGATCTTTTCTTCAACTTCCTTGAGTTGTGAATCAAGATTGGAAATTTCATCCCCGACCTGTTTCATTTCAGCAAAAATAGCCGAAGTATCCTGGCCTGCTTTTTTCAATTTTGGAATTTCGGCAGAGACCTGGTTCTTCTTTGCTTTCAGTTCTTCAGTTTTTGAAATGAATGAACGGCGCTGTTCATCAAGCGCTATTATTTCATCAACTATATCTTTTGCATTTTTGTTTAACAGTCCCTGTCTTACAACATCAGGATTCTCGCGGATAAATTTTACGTCTAACATTTTTTCCTCTTTTTCTGCTCAAGGCAGATGGTTACTTAACAACTATGTTATAAATCTTATTAGGAACAAAAATTTCTTTAACTATCTGCTTTCCTTCAATAAACTTAATTACTCTTTCATCTGCTTTCACTAACACACTCGCTGATGCCTGATCAGAATTAAATGGAACTTCAATTGTAGCACGTAGTTTTCCATTTACTTGTACAGCAAGATTAACCGATTCCTTTACAAGCGCTTTTTCATCAACTGAATAATAAACCGGCTGCTGATATAAAGAAACATCGCTGCCAAGTATTTTCCAGCATTCTTCACCAAGATGAGGAGCCAGCGGCGCAATCATAACGGCAAATCTTTCAAGAACATAGGTCTGCAAATCTTTTCTGCAATCAGACAGATTTTTAAATTCATTAATCATTTCCATTAATGAAGCAACAGCAGTATTAAAACGGAAGTTGTCTAATTCAACCGAAAATTTTTCAAGCGTCTGGTTTACTTTTCTATAAATATTTTTTTCGATATCACTCAATTCAGCTAATTCGTATTTATCTTTTGAAGGATTTGTTTTCTTCAAATTCGGATTCGTTTCAAAAAGCGTATAAGTTCTCTGGACGAATCTGTCAACACCAACAATTCCTTTATCACTCCAATCGCCGCCAAGTTCGTAAGGTCCCATAAACATTAAATACATTCTGAAAACATCTGCGCCATAATTATCAGTAAACTGTCTGGGATCAACAACATTCCCTTTGGACTTAGACATCTTTGCGCCCATGTTTGTTATTGTTCCCTGGTGAATCAATCGCTGAAATGGCTCATCGCTATTTACCAATCCAATATCGCGTAAAAATTTATGAATGAAGCGGGCGTATAGTAAATGCATCACAGCATGTTCTGCGCCGCCAACATATGTATCAACACTCGTCCAGGCATTTGCGAGCTTGGTATCAAACATTCCTTTATCATATTTGGGATTAAGATAACGCAAGTAATACCAGGATGAATCAACAAATGTATCCATTGTATCGCAATCCCGTTTTGCAGGAGAACCGCACTTTGGACATGTTGTATTTACAAATTCAGCATTGCCGGAAAGCGGTGAACCGCCATCAGGTTTGAAATCAACATCATATGGAAGAACAACAGGAAGCTGGTCTTCAGGAACAGGAACTTCACCGCATTTTTCACAATGGATAATTGGAATTGGTGTTCCCCAGTAACG
>DAIEQP010000351.1 GCA_027347805.1 Ignavibacteria bacterium
ACTATAACGATTTCACCGTACATCATTAACAGATAGTCCCGCTTCATTTTTCCAATACCATGTTCGGCAGATACAGTTCCTTTTAATCGGACTGCTTCAGAACAAATTTCGAAATATAAATTTTTCGATTTAACAAAATCGTCCTGGTCTTTTGGAAGCATATTAAGGTGCGGATGACAATTTCCGAAATGACCGTAAACTACATATTCCATGTTATTGCGTTCAACAAGTTCAATCATCCATTTATAAAAGCTGCGGAAAGATTCTTTTGGAACAGAAATATCAGTCCCGATTTTACGAAGATTACGGCGTGCGACAACTTCATTTACTCTCCATGCAATAGCATGACGAAAATCTTTAAATTTTTCCTGCTCTTTTTTATCTACAGCAAGCCATGCTGCTTCCGCGTCGGCATTATGTTTCTGAATTAATTCAAGCCATGCTTCTGTCAGTTCATCTTCGTTAGAAATCAATTCCTGCTCAAACCAGACCGAGCATGTGTTTTCCGGAATTGTTGGATAATCGGGCCGCAAGAAATTCAAAGTTAGTTTATCAAAAAACTCCAGTCCCCGCGCTGAAAGGTGAACTTCATTCAAAGAAGATTTAGTAATGTCGCGGGCTTCGTCAATAAAATTAAATGCATCCTCTTCAGTTGGGAAAAATACAACGCACGATAAAATATTATCGTTATAATCTAGAAGTTTCAGCTTCAGTTCAGTAATAATGCCAAGAGTTCCTTCGCTTCCAATAAAGAGATCAATCAAATCCATGTTCTCTTTGCAGAAATAACCGGAAGCATTTTTAGTGTGCGGCATTTCAAATTCAGGCAATCTGAATTCGTATTTATTACCTTGATCAGTAACAAACGAAAACGAATATCCGGAAGAAAATATTTTACCGCGTTCAATATTTACGGTATCTCCGGTTGGCAGAATAATTCTAAGCCCGATTACATAATCACGGGTGGGGCCGTACTTAAAACTTTTAGCGCCCGATGAATTAGTTGCAACAGTAGCACCTATAAAGCAATTACGTTCGGTGGGATCCGGGGGATAAAACAATTTACTTTCTTCAACATAATCCTGAAGTTCTTTTAATATCATTCCAGGTTGAACACGTAGAAATTTATCTTCTTTGTTTAGTTCAATAACCTTATTAAACTTTTCCATTGAAATTACAATTCCACCTTCAGGAACTCTTGAACCGGTTAATCCGGTTCCATTCCCGGAAATTGTAATTTTTGTTTTTTCTAAATTACATTTTTTTACAAGGTCAATTATTTCCTGTTCGGTTTCGGGCAGGTATACAATATCTGCTGTTCCCTTATAATTGCTAGAATCGGAAAGATAATTTTGAAATTCATCAGGATTACTTTTTACAATCATTTTATCTACTCTGTTGGTTTATTATGTCTCTTCATTATTTCTTTCCATGTTTCGATGTCCAGCTGCTCGGATTCATCGATCAACATTATTGGAATGTCGTTTTCAATTTTATACCTGCGTCTTGTTGCTTTATCAACAGAAACAAGAGTATCACCGTCCAACACCAGGTCTGCTTTGGTTTCGGGGCAGCAGAGTATATCAAGCAATTCTTGCGATATCATTTTATACCTGAATTCATTATTGATTAATTTATGTGTAGATTTTCTCAATAAATGTAAACAAAATATGAATGCGGAAAAATACCCGGATTTATTTCCGACACTGATTACTTCCAGATTAAAATTGAGGGAAATTCAAGAATCTGATCTGGATAATATTTTTGAATATGCGAGCAATTCTGATGTTACACCTTTTGTAATATTTGATACCCATAAAACGAAAGAAGATTCACTTTCGTTTATCGAATTCGCGAAAAATGAATTTAGAAATAAAACCTCTTTAATCTGGGCAATTGAATTAAAAGAAGAGGAAAAAATGATCGGGACAATTGATCTTCGAGGATTTAATAACAGCAACCGCTGCGGTGAAATTGGCTACGCTTTAAATAAAAAATACTGGAATAAAGGTTACGTTACTGAGTCAATGAAGTCTGTTATTCAATATGGTTTCGATCAGCTGGATCTCAATCGAATTGAGTCGCACTGCGAACATGAAAATTTTGGTTCATGGAAAGTTATGGAAAAGTGCGGGTTAAAATATGAAGGCACTCTTCGGGAAAAAGTGTTTATAAAAAATAGGTTCAGATCAATGAAGATGTATTCTATTCTTAAACAGGAATGGATGAATGAATGATTCGCATTAAAATTTGCTGCATTTCAAGTTTGGAAGAGGCTGAATCTGCATTAAACGCCGGCGCTGATGCAATTGGATTGGTTTCAGAAATGCCAAGCGGGCCCGGTGTAATTGATAATGAAATGATCAAGCTGATTTCTGATTCATTTTCCGGGAGGATAGATACTTTTCTATTAACAAGTAAAAGATCAACTAAAGAAATTATTGAACAGCACAAACTGTTCGGAACATGTACAATTCAGATTGTCGATTCACTTCTGGAAGGAACACACACCGAATTGAAAAATGCATTGCCCGTTGTAAATATTGTTCAGGTTATACATGTAAGCGGTGAAGACTCATTAACTGAAGCAATCCAAAATTCATACTCGGCTGACGCTCTACTTTTGGATTCAGGTAATCAAAAATTGGCTGTAAAGGAACTTGGCGGGACAGGCAGAACGCATAACTGGGAAATCAGCAGAAAAATTGTTGAAAGTGTAAATGTGCCTGTTTATTTAGCCGGGGGATTAAATCCTGAAAATATTGTTGAGGCTATTAATGCTGTTAATCCTTTTGGGGTTGATATTTGTTCCGGTGTAAGAACTAATGGAAAACTTGACGAAAAAAAACTCGGCGACTATATCTCTAAAATAAAAAGCCTCTAGTTATTTTTTACCAGTAATTTATATCCTGTTCCATGAACATTAAGAATTTCAATTGCCGGATCGCTCTTCAAGTAGCCTCTCAATTTAGTGATATAAACATCCATGCTTCGTGAATTGAAGTAAGTATCATCTTTCCAAATATTATTGAGAGCAATACTTCTTTCAACTATTGAGTTCATATTAAT
>DAIEQP010000357.1 GCA_027347805.1 Ignavibacteria bacterium
AACATCAATTTTACTTTTGACATTTACACGTAAAGCAGCAAAAGAAATGATGGACCTCGCTTCCATTCTTCTTGATAACCGATGTTCAAAAATTAATGGCGGAACATTTCATTCATTTGCAAATCTTACACTCCGTAAATATGCTAAAGCTGTAAATCTCGATAACGGCTTTACAATATTGGACCAAAGCGACAGCGAAGATGTTATTAATCTTATCCGGTCACAATTAAATCTCTCTCAGCATAAAAAAAGATTTCCAAATAAAGCAACATTAATGAAGGTGCTGAGTTTAAGTGTGAATACGGGCAGAACAATTGAAATAATACTTGAAGAGGAATATCCACACTTTGCAGAATACACGGATAAATTTCTTGATATAGAAAAGATTTACAAATCATATAAACAGAAAAATAATCTGCTAGATTATGACGACCTGCTTGTTTACCTGCGAGATTTTCTTTTAGGATTAAGCCCTGCTGCAAGAACTCTATTGAATTCAATAAAATATGTAATGGTTGATGAATACCAGGATACTAATAAACTTCAGGCAGAAATAATTCAAGGGTTAGCTCAGCTCAACCATAATATTATGGTTGTCGGCGATGATTCTCAATCAATTTATTCTTTTCGCGGCGCTAATTTCAAAAACATTATGGAATTTCCAAAACTGTTTCCAAATGTAAAAGTTATTACGCTTGAAGAGAATTATAGAAGCACACAGGAAGTTCTGAATTTCGCTAATCATATTATTGAACATGCAATTGAAAAGTATCCTAAACAATTGTTCACTAGAAAAATTGGTGGTGAACTGCCTGGAATAATTTCGGCTGCTAATGAAAATATGCAATCCCGCTTTATAACAGAAAAAATTCTTGAGTTACGCGAAGAAGGTGTACCATTAAATGATATTGCCGTTCTCTTTCGTTCATCTTTTCATTCGTTTGATCTCGAAATTGAATTAAACAAAGCAAATATTCCATATATCAAATTTGGCGGGATGAAGTTTATTGAAACAGCTCATGTAAAAGATATGCTTGCATTTCTGCGCATCGCACAGAATCCGAATGATTATGTCAGCGGGTACCGCGTTCTTTTGCTGCATGAAGGAATTGGGCCTAAAAAAGCGCAGATAATTATGGATGAACTTGCATCACAAAAACTTTCAATAAAGATTCATCCTGAAAAAGCTTTGGTAAAAAGTTCAGGAGATAAACTTTTCAATTTGTTTTCTCTTCTACATGAAATACATTCTAAAAGCCAGCTGCCTGCAGATAAAACTGAACTTGTCTATAAATATTATGAGCCAATCTTTCGCGATAAGTATGATGACTTCAACAAACGTAAAAAAGACTTAGATATATTCATGAATATTTCAGAGAATTATAAAAGTCTCGACTCATTTTTGAGTGATATGGCTTTAGAACCGCCTCAAGATAGTGTTGCTGACGTTTCTCCGGAAGACAAAGAAAAAGAATATTTAACACTTTCTACAATTCATTCAGCAAAAGGACTTGAATGGCACTCTGTTTTTATTCTGCATGCTGTTGATGGATTCTTTCCATCCGGCCAATCGTTTGAAAAACTTGAAACACTTGAAGAAGAAAGACGATTGATGTATGTAGCAACAACAAGAGCAAAACAAAATTTATTTGTTTGTTATCCAATGCAGATATTTGATCGGCAGCAAGGAATTACGTTTGCCAAGCCTTCTAGATTTATTGAAGGAATTGAAGAGGATATGGCAGATACATGGCTGCTTGAAGAAGGATAAGTTTGGAAATACAATATTGAATTGCGAATTTAGTAATCAAAATCTTAATACAATTAAATTCAGGTAATTATTAAATGATTTCCGACAAAGAATTAGTCGAACTTGCCATTAAAGCCAAAGAAAAAGCTATTCCTACCTATTCAAATTTTCATGTTGGTGCAGCATTATTAACTGAAGATGAGAAAATTATAATTGGTGCAAACATTGAAAATGCTTCGTACGGTTTGACTATTTGTGCCGAAAGAACTGCTGTATTCAAAGCTCTTCTTGATGGAGAAAGAAAATTCAAATCTATTGCAATTGCCGGTGATTCTGACGATTACATTACACCCTGCGGAGCCTGCCGGCAAATTCTGATTGAATTTTGCGGAAACAATCTTGATGTAATAATGATAAATAAAAAAGGTGATTTTATTAAAAAGAAAATGAATGATTTACTTCCCTATTCATTTGGAGGAGACTTTTTAAAATGAGTGAATTTACACCACATTCTTCCCCCGTTGATACCGGCTGGATTGAAGTAATTGCCGGTTGTATGTTCAGTGGTAAAACAGAAGAGTTAATTAGAAGATTGCGTCGTGCTAAAATTGCCAAGCTAAATGTGAAAGTCTTTAAACCGAAAGTTGACAACCGCTATTCTGCAAATGAAATAGTTTCTCATAGTGAACAGTCTCTCCCATCAATCATAATCGAGAATCCATTTGATATTCTTGATCTTTCAGAAGATGCCCAGGTTGTTGGTATTGATGAAGCGCAATTTTTTTCAAATGATTTAATTGATGTTGTAAACAAACTTGCAGATCGGGGTAAACGTGTAATAATTGCAGGACTTGATCAGGACTTTAAAGGTGTTCCTTTTGAACCTATGCCGCAGTTATTAGCAGTTGCTGAATACATCACAAAAACTTTAGCTATTTGTGTAAATTGCGGAAACCCTGCAGATCGAACCCAGAGAAAAGTCGTTTCATCAGAAAGAGTATTAGTCGGTGCTGCAGATAGCTATGAAGCTCGCTGCAGAAAATGTCATTACATACCAGAATAATCAAAGGTGATTAATGGATTTTATTGGAAATCTTTTTCGTGGATTAATTGGAATAGTAATTTTAATAGGCATTGCATTTTTATTTTCAAATAATAAAAAGAAAGTAAATTGGATAATGGTCGTAAAAGCGATCGGCATTCAAATTTTATTTGCAATTTTCATTCTTCACAGTGAAACTCTTAGAAGCTGGTTTTTTATACTCGGCTGGCCTAAAGACGCAATCAATTGGCTTGGCTCTGCTATTGTAGCACTTCTTAATTTCACTATGCAGGGCTCACAGTTTGTCTTTGGTTTGTTAGGAACAAATACAGCTCCAGGAAATTTAGGAGTGATCTTTGCATTCCAGGTACTACCAACAATTATTTTTGTATCTGCTGTTACTTCAATTCTGTACTACTTTGGAATTTTGCAATTGGTTGTAAAAGGAATGGCCTGGGTAATGGCTAAACTTTTAGGAACAAGCGGTGCAGAATCACTATCGAATACTGCAAATATATTTGTTGGACAGACAGAGGCGCCTCTCCTAATACGTCCTTACATCGAAAAAATGACAAACTCAGAAATTTTAACAATTATGATTGGAGGAATGGCTACTATTGCCGGCGGAGTTATGGCAAGTTATATTCAAATGCTGGGGCAATCTTTTGCTGAAGCCAACAATATGAGCCTAGCACAAGCACAAATAAAATTTGCAATTCAACTTCTTGCCGCAAGCACAATGGCTGCACCTGCATCATTAGCTTTATCTAAAATTTTATACCCTGAAACTGAAGAACCAGTTACGAAAGGTACAGTTAAGCTGAAAGTTGAAAAGAATGCTTCCAATGTAATTGAAGCTGCCGCTACCGGAGCTGCAGATGGTTTGCAGCTTGCATTAAATGTTGCTGGAATGCTTATCGCATTTATTGCTTTGATTGCTTTGTTAAATTTTCTCTGCTCATGGATTGGCGATCTAGTTGGAATTAATAATTATTTAAGACAAAATTTTGGTCAGCCGCTTTCACTTCAGTTATTGTTTGGAATCGTTTTGAGATATCTAGCGATTGGTATCGGCGTGCCGTGGAATGATGCATTCAATTTTGGAAGCTTGATTGGAACTAAAGTTGTACTTAATGAATTTGTAGCTTATGCTGATTTAACAAATTTGATTAAAACACACGCAATGAGTGAAAAAGGAATGATGATGGCTACTTATGCATTATGCGGATTTGCTAATTTTTCTTCAATTGCAATTCAAATTGGAGGAATAGGACCATTAGCACCTTCTCGTAAAAAAGATATTGCTGCGCTGGGTTTAAAAGCGGTTCTAGGCGGAATGCTTGCAACATTGATGACTGCAACATTATCAGGAATTTTAGTACAATGATAAATATGAATTCTCAATACCGTGATACATTTGAAGCTTTAGCTAAACAAATTCCATTTGAGCCGGAAATATGCATTGTTCTTGGAAGCGGACTTGGCGACTTTGCAGAGAAAGTAGAAACAGTAAAATCTATTTCTACTTCTTCACTTCCCAATTATCCGCAATCAACTGTTGAAGGCCACAGTGGATTTCTTCACTTTTCAAAATATGCCGATAAAAAACTTTTGATCATTCAAGGTAGAATTCACCTTTATGAAGGGTATAGAATTTCTCAATGTGTTGTACCAGTATTTATTGCATCTAAATTAAATTGTAAAAAAATTTTGTTGACCAACGCTGCCGGTGGTGTTAATATTAATTTCAAACCGGGCGATTTAATGCTTGCAACTTCGTTGAATGGAATTAATATTCAAAAAGAACTTACCGATTTAATTGGACTTGCTTCGCTTGAACAAAAAAATTCCATTAAAGATTTCCCTTCTGAATCTTTTAATAATATCATTAGAAAAGCCGCTGTTGATAAAGGAATAAGGTTGAAAGAAGGAGTTTACTGGTATAATAAAGGTCCAACCTATGAAACACCTGCTGAAATTAAATACATGGGTAAATTCGGTGCCGATGCAGTTGGAATGTCAACCGTGCATGAAGCAATTTATGCTGCTTATTTGGGATTGTCAGTTGCATCGATTTCCTGTATTACAAATTATGCAGCCGGTTTATCTCCTCAGAAACTTTCTCATCAGGAAGTTATGGAAACAGCTGAACTGGTTAAAAAAGATTTTGAAGGACTTGTAAAAAAGATTATTGAGTTAAGTTAAGCGATAATTCAGCAGCCGCAGTAATTATTGCTGTTTCGCTTCGTAAACGGTTATCTGTTAGTTTAATTGTAATTACTTCATTCTCGCTTTTTTGTGCAAGTTCAATTTTCAATTCATCTTCATCAAATCCTCCTTCAGGACCAAATATGAAATAAGACTTATGAATATTGATTGTCGACTTATAAATTGAATTGAGTTTTTGTTCGGCATTCTGATCGAAAATAATTTTAATACCATCCATTCTAAATATTTCAGAAACAGATTTGCAATATGTAATTGTCGGGAGCCAAGCTCTTAGAGATTGTTTCATTGCCGAGGTCAAGATCTTTTTCCATCTTTCTAACTTTTCACCTTTTGCAACAGAGCGTTTAGAATCGAACACGACAAAATTTGTAATCCCAAGCTCAACACATTTTTCCAAAGCAAATTCAAATCTCTCAGAAGTTCTTAATCGCGGCAAACAAAAAATGAAGTTATTAAAATAGTTTTCGTATAAATAGGTTTCGATTATTGTTGCAGTTAAAAGTTTCTTTTCGAAAGAATTGATTTTTGTCTTATAGATATTCCCCTTTCCATCTGTAACATAGATATCATCATTCAGTTTATGACGCATAACATTACAAATATGATGATGTTCATCTCCAATAATTTCAATTGTATTATCAATTACTTTACTGGAATAGTATAATTCAATATCAGAAAGAAAAACCGGTAGCGACAAGAAATTCACCTTTCCCTAATTCATTAATTGCATATTCAAATCTAATTGCGTTAAACGGTAAAATCAAAACCGTCAAACCAAGACCATATCCTGAATAAAACTTATTAAAAAAAAGCGGTTCCCCTTCATTGAAAGTTGTTCCAGCATCTGTAAATGCGTGCAGATACATTTCTATGCGCGCAGAGGTTAAGCTTTTTGGAATTAAAGGCAAATCAAGGCTTACATTCCATTCCTTGAGCAATGGAAAACTAAACTCAAGAGAAGTAAGAAGTGAATTTTCACCTTCTCCATAATCGTTTGAGTGGCCGCGAATTCTATCTGAATAACCCAGGAATGAATAATCATAGAATGGTACAAGTTTACCAAAAGTCTGCCGGTACTTAAATCTCCATTTAGTTGAAAGCTGTCCAATCAATTCATGATATTCCCTGAAGTCAAAATTAAATATGTTGTAACTAATTCCCTTCAAACCAAATCCTTTATGAAGAATATCACCATAAATTAATAAACCGTTTTGGGAAAATTGTTTTAGATCTCTTGAATCAAAAAAATAGTAAGCAGAAATCCATGGATAATTATCAACTGAAGTTCCTGAAGCAGTTAATTTGTTTTCAGGAGATATATCCAGTTGCCTGTTATCAAACCCAACTGATATTCCAAATAAATTAAATTGATTGATTCTTTTGTAAAATCCGATATTGCCTTTAATAATTTTGTAGTTAAAATCAGAATTGACGACTAGTTTTGCTTCTTCATTAATATTCGCAGTTCGATAATAACCGAATCCGAACGTGAGACCAATATTATTGTCATAAATTATAGCAGGATTATCATATTGAACTGAGAGAAATGTGTTGAATCCAATTCCAAATGAAGATTGTAAAGTTTCATTTCTTCCTCTGAAATTTTTCCACGATAAATTTATACCAACTGTTGAATTACTAAGCAAACCTTTTTCAATATACCAGAAAGGAATTGGATAAATATACCATGTTTCATCTACATCTATAACAACTATTGTTGTATCTGCATTTTTAACTACTATTAGATCAACTCGATTAAATAATCCAAGGCTGAATATCCTTTCCCTGTTATAATGAAGTACAGATTCATTTATTGTATCACCAACCTGGAAATTGAGTTCTCTCAGAATTATAAAATCTTTTGTTTGCTTGTTGCCGACAATTTTTATTGAATCGACATGAACATTTTCATTTTGTTTTAATGAATCTGGCTGTGTAATGCAATAATACTTCTGATTCGGAATAATCAAAAGTATTATTAGCAGAACAATATACTTTAGAGGATCTATTGAAAGGCTTTGCATAGATTATAATAGACAGCTATGCATTTATCCTGAATTGTGAAAATGCCATTCGCAATTACTGGTTTTACTGCTTCATCATTTCTAATACCCTGCTGCAGCCATAGCGATTTAGGATTAACTTTCAGAACATCGTCAATTATTTCTGGAATTGTCTCCGATCTTCTAAACACATCTATTATGTCAATTTGAAATGGAATAGAGGTGAGATTAGGATAAACCTCAATCTCACCTGATTTTTTTATCAAAGGATTTACACCAACAACTTTATAACCTTTTCTTACAAGGAAATCAGCAATTTCATAACTTGTTCTTGATGGATTATCGGACAATCCAACTACAGCAATTGTTTTTGATGATTTTAATAAATCACAAATGCTTTTCATTTCCTTGCTGTCATTCATTTGTTAACCTCTTCATATTCACTTATAGGTAAACAACTGCATACTAAATTTCTATCACCGTATGCATTATTAACTCTGCCAACACTCGGCCAGAATTTATTTTCTCTAACCGCTTTAACCGGGAAAGCTGCCTTCTCGCGTGAATAAGAATTCTTCCATTGATCTGCAATCACAACATCAGCAGTGTGCGGAGAATTTTTTAATACATTCGCATCTTTTGGTGTAGTCCCGTTTTCAATTTCTTCAATTTCTTTTCTAATGCAAATCATTGCTTCAACAAATCTATCCAGTTCGCGAAGCGGTTCACTTTCAGTAGGTTCAACCATTAATGTACCTGGAACAGGAAAAGAAACAGTTGGTGCATGAAATCCATAATCCATTAATCGTTTTGCAATGTCCTCTACTTCAATACCACTTAAAGATTTGAACTGTCGGCAATCCAAAATCATTTCGTGAGCACAGAATCCATTAATTCCGGAATAAAGAACAGGATAATATTTTTCCAATTTAGCTTTCAAATAGTTTGCGTTTAGTATCGCAGCTTTAGTTGCATAAGTTAATCCTGCTTCACCCATCATCTTAATATATGAGTAAGAAATAACAAGAATGCTTGCAC
>DAIEQP010000369.1 GCA_027347805.1 Ignavibacteria bacterium
GTGAGTTCAGTGATCGGTTCGCCGAGAAGATAGAACAGAGCGGGAAAAATGCCGGTCATTCATAATTACCTCAAATCCGAAATAAAAAACAAATGTTCTCTATTTCGTCCCTACAGGGACTGTGATTCTTATTTTGAATCCTTTGCCTATAAATATTTTATCTCTACGGGATTTTTAGCTCGGTTAGGAGCGATAAATTTATAGAATAATCAACAAGCTATGTTCTCTAAGTCCCATCGGAACAAAATATTATTTTTCACCCACTTGGTGAAAACTGTTTTTATTTTACAGAAAACCCTTCGTGGTTTTTTCTTAATTCATAATTCCTATATCGGATTTGAGGAAATATTATCACTCCATCATCGCTTTGTATTTCTCTTACTGCTGCTTTTACTATCTTCCATAACTCAGACGAACTGAATTCCTCTGCCCTTAAAAAACGTGTTACTTTATCGTGGCTTATTTCTCTTTCGACCGACATTGACAACCCGGTTGCTGTGGTATATGAAAATGAACTTATCAGATAATCCGAATAGGATTCCAATAGTACTTTATTCATTTCTAGTCCCTTGGTTTTTACATCCCAAACTTAATACCTTTTATCGTTTTTTGCGTAACATGAGTAGACAATTACATTTATACCATAGAAATTAAGGTTGACATTTTGTAAATAAATGTTTATTATTAAATAAGAATAATTCTTATTTAATAATTATTATTTATGAAAAAACTAAAACACGGAACTGAATTAAAGAACAGCGACCTGAAAGTTACACCTCAAAGGATCGCTGTTCTTGAAGCTTTAGAAAATCTAAAGGATCATCCCACTGCTGATAAAATCAAAGAGTATGTGGTTAAAAATCATCCTAACATAGCGGTTGGTACAATTTATAAAACTCTGGAAACTTTTGTTGAAAAGGGAATGGTCTGCAAGGTAAAAACTGAAGAAGGTGTTATGAGATATGATGCAATCCTTGATAAACATCATCATTTGTATTGTGAAGATACTAACAGGATTGAGGATTTTTTTGATGAAGAGCTAAATAACATGCTGGAAAAATATTTTCAGAAAAAGAAAATTCCCAACTTTAAAGTAAAAGACATTAAACTTCAGATAATTGGTACCTTTAATGATAAAAAAAATTAATTGAATTATCTACTAACCTTAAATTATTAGGAGAATTAATATGAGTAGTGAAAGTAAGTGTCCTTTTCCGCATGGAAATAATTCCCAAGCAAAAAGTGCAGCTAATCGGGATTGGTGGCCAAATCGGTTGAATCTTGGCATTCTACGCCAACACTCACCTGCTTCCAATCCAATGGATCCTGACTTTAACTATACTAAAGAATTCAAGAAGCTGGATTACTTTGCTCTTAAAAAAGATTTGAGTGAACTTATGACTCAATCACAAGACTGGTGGCCCGCAGATTTCGGACATTATGGAGGACTCTTTATTCGTATGTCATGGCACGCTGCCGGTACTTATAGAATTGGTGATGGTAGAGGAGGTGCGAGCGGCGGATTCCAACGTTTCGCTCCTTTAAATAGCTGGCCTGATAATGCAAACCTCGACAAAGCACGCAGACTGCTTTGGCCTGTCAAACAGAAATATGGAAATAAAATTTCCTGGTCTGATCTGTTAGTGCTTGCAGGCAATGTGGCTATGGAGTCTATGGGTTTTAAAATCTTTGGATTCGCCGGCGGTCGTCAGGATGCATGGGAACCAGACGAAAGTGTTTACTGGGGTACCGAGACAAAATGGCTGAGTGACGAAAAACGTTATTCAGGCAAAAGAGATTTAGAAAATCCTCTTGCTGCTGTACAGATGGGATTGATTTATGTGAATCCGGAAGGACCGGGTGGTAATCCTGATCCGGTTGCAGCAGCTAAAGATATTCGTGAAACTTTTAGAAGAATGGCAATGAACGATGAAGAAACTGTAGCGTTGATTGCAGGAGGACATACATTTGGTAAAGCACACGGTGCCGGTGATCCAAAGCTTATGGGGGCAGAACCCGAAGCTGCTGAAATTGAAGAACAGGGATTGGGCTGGAAGTACAAATATGGTACAGGTAAAGGTCCTGATACTCTAACAGGCGGACCTGAAGTAACATGGACAACAACTCCAACCAAATGGGGTCACGATTTCTTCAAACACTTATTCGAATATGAATGGGAATTGACAAAGAGCCCAGCCGGTGCTTATCAATGGGTTGCTAAAAATGCTGAACCTATTATTCCTGATCCTTTCGATCCGAATAAAAAGCATTTACCAACTATGCTTACAACAGATCTTTCATTGAGATTCGATCCTGTGTACGAGAAAATTTCAAGAAAGTATTATGAAAATCCTGATTTGTTCGCAGATGCTTTTGCACGTGCGTGGTTTAAACTGCTTCACAGAGATATGGGACCGAAATCAAGATACCTTGGCCCTGAAATTCCAAAAGAAGATCTCATTTGGCAAGACCCGATTCCAAAAGTTGATTATAAATTAGTTAATGAAAAGGATATTGCCGGCTTAAAGAAAAAAGTTCTCGCTTCAGGCCTTTCGATATCTGAATTAGTTACAACTGCATGGGCTTCTGCATCAACTTATCGCAACTCAGATAAAAGAGGTGGTGCTAATGGTGCACGCATAAAATTAGAGCCACAGAAAAACTGGGAAGTAAATAATCCTTCTCAGTTAGCTAAAGTACTTGGTTCACTTGAAAAAATTCAAAGTAAATTTAACTCAGCACAAAAAAGTGGAAAGAAGATTTCACTTGCAGATTTGATTGTACTTGCGGGTAGCGCCGCAGTCGAAAAAGCAGCTAAGGATGCGGGATTCAATATTACTGTTCCATTTACTCCGGGCAGAACGGACGCATCTCAGGAACAAACTGATATTGAATCATTTGCAGTACTTGAACCAATTGCTGACGGTTTCCGCAATTATGCAAAAGGGAAAGCAGGAGTTTGTGCAGAGCATTTATTAATTGATAAAGCACAATTGCTTACACTTTCTGTTCCTGAAATGACAGTGCTTGTTGGTGGAATGCGTGTGTTGAAAGCCAATTATGATAACTCTGATTATGGTGTGTTTACTGATCGTCCCCGTATATTGACTAATGATTTCTTTGTCAATCTGCTTGATATGAGAAATGAATGGAAACCAGCAGATGATACAAAAGAAAAATTTGAAGTGTGTGATCGTAAAACCGGTAAATTGAAATGGAAAGCTATGAGGGTTGATTTGATCTTCGGTTCAAACTCAGAGTTAAGAGCAGTTGCTGAAGTTTATGCTGCTTCAGATAATAAAGAAAAATTTGTAAAAGATTTTATTGCTGCGTGGAATAAAGTGATGAATCTTGATCGCTTCGAACTTACTAAAAAAGCATAAATAATCTCGAGGGGTTCAATAAATAAAATGAAAAACTAATCTGTTAGTACTGGTTTCAGCGGTGAGCTTATTGCTGCCGCTGAACCGGTAATTTATAGTGATAAACGCCAATGGATAATTTTACTTACAATCACTTTCAAAAAACAAACACATCAAATTTATCAATGATTTTGTAAAGAATGTTAATTTATTTCATCGGCATTGATTAACTGATTATTAATCGCTCTTACTTGAAGTAATAATTCTGCTTATTATGTGTTTTTATAAAAAAGTTTCAATTATGGGTAAGTTATTAATTCACGTTGCGCAAACCTGTCATTCTGAACAATGTGAAGAATCTCAAGGTTTATAATTTTAAATAAATGAGAGATATTTCGCCTCGCTCAATATGACAAAAACAATCATTTGCGTAACATCAGTTAGTAATTATATCACAAATTACAAATGACCAACAGCCGGATTTTTTTCCATAAAATTTTACTTATTTTAGTTCAGACTAATTAACCAGGTTGACGAATAATGACTACAGAAATTCTCGCCAGGCTGCAATTCGCATTCACGATCGGCTTCCATTACATTTATCCTCCGCTCAGCATCGGTCTTGGGGTAATCCTCGTTTTAATGGAAGGGATGTATCTGAAGACAAAGAATTCTCTTTATGAACAGATGACAAAATTCTGGGTGAAAGTTTTCGCTCTTACTTTTGCAATGGGTGTCGCGACGGGAATTGTAATGGAATTTGAATTCGGTACTAACTGGGCAACTTATTCAAGATTTGTCGGTGATGTTTTCGGCAGCGCACTTGCTGCGGAAGGAATTTTTGCTTTTTTTCTTGAATCAGGTTTTTTAGCAGTGCTTGTTTTCGGATGGGATAAAGTCGGACCGAAGACACATTTCCTCTCAACTATTATGGTTTCACTTGGTTCGATGTTAAGCGCAGTATGGATCGTGGTTGCAAATTCGTGGCAGCAGACTCCTGCAGGATTCCATATTGTCGGCGAAGGGCTGAATGCCCGCGCAGAAATAACAGATTTCTGGGCGATGGTTTTCAATCCATCAAGCGTTGAAAGATTATCCCACGTACTTTCAGGTGCATGGCTCGCAGGTTCTTTTTTAGTTATCAGCGTAAGTGCATTTTACATTTTAAAAAACAAGCACATCGAATTTGCAAAAGCATCTTTAAAGATCGCACTCGTGCTGGCTTTGTTAGCTTCACTGTTCCAGCTTTATACCGGGCATGCAAGTGCAGTTGGGGTAAGTAAAAACCAGCCTGCAAAGCTTGCGGCAATGGAAGCTCAGTTTAATACTTCAACAAATGCACCTCTTCATCTTTTCGGGTGGGTCAACGAAAAAAAACAGGAAGTAACTTTTGGAATTGCAATTCCCGGAATGCTGAGCTATTTAATTTCAGGCACAACTGATTTCCAGGTTAAAGGACTTGATTCATTTAACCCGGAAA
>DAIEQP010000228.1 GCA_027347805.1 Ignavibacteria bacterium
GTTTTGTAAAGGAAAAATTATTGCTATAACTGGCACAAATGGTAAAACAACAACTACGGCTTTGATGAATCATACTTTGAACAGCAGCGGAATGAAATGTTATGCTGCTGGAAATATTGGTAATCCGTTTTCTGATATAGCACTTGATGTTATGGAAAATGAATTTGTCGCACTTGAGACTTCCAGTTTTCAACTTGATTTTATAGAGACTTTTAAGCCGCAGTTTTCAATGATTCTTAACATTACTCCAGATCATATGGATCGTTATGAAAATTCATTTGATAAATACATCGCATCAAAAATAAAAATCGCGTCAAATCAGTCTGAGGAAAACTTTTTCATATATAATTCTGACGATCCGAATACAATTAAATCGATGAAAAATTCGAGAGTCCAAAAAGTAGGATTTAGCAGTTCAAAAGAAATTGCTGTTGGATCTTATTACAAGAATTCCGAAATGAATTTTGCATGGTTTGGAAAAGTTTCAAAAGTCTGTTCATCATCAGATTTATTCATTAAAGGTGAACATAACATTGCAAATGCACTTGATGTTATGAATATAGCTAAACTATTGAACATTCCTAACCAAAAGATTCGAGAAGCATTTTCATCATTCAAAGGAGTTGAACATAGAATTGAATTTGTTCGTGAGCTGAATGGTGTTGAATACTACAATGACTCAAAGGCAACAAATATCGATTCGGTTGTTGTTGCATTGAAAAGTTTTGAAAAACCGATCTACCTTATTCTTGGCGGAAAAGATAAAGGAAATAATTACGACGATATCCGTGACTTGGTAAAAAAACATGTTGTTAAGATTTATGCTATTGGTGTTTCTGCACAAAAGGTGCAAGATTATTTTGACCCATTTATAGAAACAGAGAAGAAAGAAAGTTTAGAAGCTTGCGTCGAAGCTGCAAGTAAAGAAGCAAAATCCGGTTCTGTGTTGTTGTTATCACCGGCTTGTGCGAGCTTTGATATGTTTAACAATTTCGAACATCGTGGAGAAGTATTTAAAGAAGCGGTGAAAAAACTATTATGATGAACACCTGGGTGAAAATATTGATCGTAATTGTAGTAGCATTTATTCTGCTAGGATCAATTATGGTTTTTACAGCAAGCGGCACTTACAGTATGATGAGATTCAATTCAATCTATCATTTATTCCAGTCGCATCTGTGGAAAGTAATTGTTGCTGTTATAGGAATGATTTTCTTTTCAAGAATTAAATACGAGAATTATCGCAAGTATACAAAGATTGCACTGTTCGCAATTATAGCAGTTCTGATCCTTACATTTTTATTGGCTCCAAAAGTTAAAGGTGCTCAGCGATGGATTAATCTTGGTTTTATGCAGTTCCAGCCATCCGAAGCAGCTAAAGTGATTTTAATAATGCACGTTTCTTACATGCTTGAAAAGATGGGAGACAAAATAAAAGATTTTAAAAACGGTTTTATTTATCCGCTGATTTGGGTTGGCATAGTAGCAATGCTTGTTTTAATGCAGCCCAACGTAAGTACCGGTGTAATCATTGTTGCAACTTCTTTTGTGCTGATGTTTGTCGCAGGTGCAAAATGGAGACATGTAATTGGAATTGTTGCCGGTGCAGGAATAGCAGTTGGAACTGTTGCGATGGTGCTGAAGCATTCGCGTGAAAGAATTCTTACTTATATAAATAGTTTGATAAATGGCGGCGATATAAATATTCAGGTTAAGCAGGCAAAAATTGCTTTAGGCAGCGGCGGTCTTTTTGGTGTTGGTCCAGGGCATAGCAGGCAGAGTGATTTGTTTTTACCTGAGTCTTACGGCGATTTTATTTTTTCAATTGTTGGTGAAGAGTGGGGTTTCATCGGCGCATTGGTTGTTCTTGCAATTTATTTCGGTCTCTTTCTTGTATGCATGGTAATTGCAAAAAAATCGCAGGACAAATTCGGCCAGCTTATGGTATTAGGACTTGGATTTAATATTGTAATCAGCGCGTTTATCAATGCAGCAGTTGTTACAGGTTTGATACCGACAACAGGAATTACTCTTCCGTTCATAAGTTTTGGCGGAACATCAATTATAATTTTTGCGATATCAATTGGTATAATAATTAATGTCGGAAGACAGACAGTTCGAACACAAGAATTAAAAATTCAGCAGGTTTAGTGAAAAAGAAAACTCCATATCGATTCATATTTGCAGGCGGTGGAACAGGCGGACATCTTTATCCGGCTCTTGCTGTAGCTCAGCAAATTAGGGAATTGAAACCTGAAGCAGAAATTCTATTTGTTGGTGCTAAGAATAAAATTGAAGCAAGAGTTGTTCCTGAACACGATTTCAGATTCAAACCAATATGGATTAGCGGCTTTGCAAGAAAATTTACTTTGGATAATATTTTATTCCCGCTGAAAGTTGTTGTATCACTTTTACAATCACTTGCAATCAACTTTGGTTTCAAACCCAGGGTTGCAATAGGAAGCGGCGCTTATGTCTCCGGTCCGGTTATCTGGGCAGCAAATCTAATCGGTGCAAAAGTTATGCTGCTTGAACAAAATAGTTATCCTGGAGTTACAAACAGATTACTGGGAAAGAAAGCAACAGAAATTCACATAGCATTTGATGAAGCAAAAAAATATTTCAGAGATCAATCAAGATTAATTTTAACAGGAAATCCGATCAGAATAAATTTAAAAATGATTGACCGGCTTGAAGCCAGAGCTGCATTCGGTTTGGATCCGCATAAAAAAGTTTTACTCGTAATCGGTGGAAGCGGCGGTGCAAGATCTTTGAACCACGCAGTCGCAAAAAATATTCAGGCATTTGAGGAATTGGGAATTGAGATTTTATGGCAGACAGGAAAAGTATATTACGAAGAATTCAGAAGATACCGCGAACAGCATGTAAAAGTAATGGAATATATTGGTGATATGAGCGCTGCATACTCGGCTTGTGATTTGGTTTTGGCACGTGCCGGGGCAACAACAATTGCAGAAGTTTCAATTCTTGGTCTGCCTGTTGTATTTGTGCCTTCAATAAATGTTGCGGCAGATCATCAATTTAAAAATGCAAAAGCTCTTGTAGATTCAAATGCAGCAGAATTAATTCAGGATAAAAATGTTGAATCAGAATTGCTTGATAGAATTTCTAAACTCATTAATGATGATAACAAATTGAAAGAATTGAAAACTAATATCGTATCATTTGCAAAACCGATGGCTGCAAAAGTAATAGCGCAACGTGCAATTACACTTGCAGAAAGTTTGTAGGAGAATTTTTTATGATGATGAAAACTGTAAAGAACGTTCACTTTGTTGGCATCGGTGGTATCGGAATGAGTGGAATCGCAGAAATTCTGCTTAGCCAGGGTTTTAATATTTCCGGCTCCGATCTTACAAAATCTGAAGTGACTGAACGTTTGGAAAGTTTGGGTATAAAAGTTTTTGAAGGACATTCACCAGAAAATTTAAAAGAAGCAGACGTTGTTGTTTTTTCTTCCGCGGTTAATTTAGAAAACCCTGAGGTTAAAGCAGCTGTAGATAGAAAAATTCCTGTTATTAAACGTGCTGAAATGCTTGCAGAATGTATGCGTATGAAATACGGAATTGGAATTGCTGGCACACATGGAAAAACTACAACTACTTCTATGGTTGGATTAGTTTTAACTGAAGCTGGTATCGATCCTACAATTATTGTAGGAGGCAAATTAAGTAGTCTTGGCGGAACAAATTCAAGGTTGGGTAA
>DAIEQP010000014.1 GCA_027347805.1 Ignavibacteria bacterium
CTTACACCATGATGGATTATTTCAATGCCGGCATTTTTTTCATCGTTAAAACCACCCGTAAATAAATTACTGTAAGCAAGAACGTTTACACCTTGTGTTTCAAAATATTCAAGATCATTAAGTTTCAAATCCTGACCCGACACATAATTACATGTAGTCATTATTAGCAGTATTAGTAATAAATATGTTGCTTTCCTCATAGTTTTGGTTTCCTTATATGGTTAATAAATTGCTAGCCTTCTAAATATTTTATCCTATAGCGGCACTATAAAGTTTAGCTAAGTTATCTAAAATGCCATAGCTAACATATAATTCCCTTCATTCGTGTGCAATCAAATATATTTTGAAAATATTACTGCGGGCAAGATATTTTTGAAATCAAATCAAGAAAGGTAAGTGTGCTTATTTAATTATCAGCAATACTTATACTGTTCGATATACTTTTTCACATCAAATTTTTTTGCGCATCCATTTGCATTCATGTAACGGATTTTTCCATATACAGGCCGTTCAAACCATGCACGGTCGTGAACTCCTCCAATCGACCATGCAATTCCAGTATAACCATTAGGATCGCGTCCATCAAGTTCATACTTATCATTAAGATAGATTGCGTTTTGAAGTGCATCTTCAGGTGATTTACTCCACTCTAAAATTTTTTTAGCCGAGTACATTCTCATGTATCCATGCATTTTACCTTTGCTCATCATCTCGTTCTGAGCAGCATTCCATAATTGATCATGGGTTCCTGAATTCTCTAACTGATCAATGGAATAAATATATTCTCGTTTATCTTTTCGATGTTGATTCAACGATTCCTTTGCCCAGGAATGAAAGCCGTCAAAGGAATCATAATTTTTATTAAAGTAACAAAAGTTATCAGAGAGTTCCCTTCGTACAATCATTTCTTCTAAAAACGATTCCCGGGATTCATTATATTCAAAGAAAGGTTGTATTGCCAAAGCTACCCGCTGAGGTGCAATCTGACCGAAATGAAAGTATGGAGAAAGATTAGACTGACAATCCATTGTTGGATCGTTACGCTGATCGTTATAAAGAATAAATTTCTTCTCAATAAAATCTGATAGAGTTTTTTGCGCTGCATTTTCTCCCGGATAAATCCAATCTACTTCCGGTACACTAAAATTAATCTCAAGATTCTTGCGGATAGAATTCCAATTTATGTTGCGCCTGGTCTCAGTAAATGATTTCATTATTTTCAAAGGAGTAAATTCATCTAAATATTCAGGCAGAAGCTTATGGATTTTAGGCCGAATTGTGTATGCGGCAAATTCCAACTTGTTTGATGCTATTAGACAGGGGACGATATTATGTGCGTCAACTTCGTGGAAGGGAATATTTATTTTGTTAGCAACTGATATTTTCCACCTTCGAACAATTTTCAATGGATTGAAATCGGCAACTAGAAGAGATGCATTTGTTTCCTCAACAATTTTGGGCACTTCTTCAGCGGCATCACCAGCGGTTAGGTAAAAAGGAATGTTATACTTTGTAAGTTTCTCTTGAACTTCTTCAAGACCCTTAAGCATAAATCCATATTGCCGGATTGTTGCTTCAAGAAAATTCGGAACAAGATTGAACAGAACAATAAGCGGAACATTTTTCTCTAAGGCTTTTTGTTGAGCGTAAATTAATGCCCAATTATCATGTGCCCTTTGATCACGCTGCATACAATAAATAACCGGGCCATTTTTATCGGCACCCTCTTGTAAAATTCTAAGTCGATTTAAATTCATTTGCCCTTCTTAACAATTTTATCAAGCTATTCTATTATAAGCCATCAAAGATAATCTGTTTCCCTTCGAAAATTATCTCGGGTTAAATTCAACCATCCATTCTATTCCGTATTTATCTCTAAACATTCCAAAGTAGGTGCCCCAGGGGCTATCGCCAATCGGCATTTCTATTTTTCCTCCATCTGAAAGCCCATAAAATAATTTATCAGCTTCTGCTTTACTTTCTGTAGTAATTGAAATTTTACTTCTGTTTTCATCCTCGTTAACTCGTCCCATAAATTCAGGTACATCATTTGCCATTAACATATTGTTCTTTCCAATTGGTAAAGCGATATGCATAATTTTATTTTCTTCTTTCTCAGGAACGGCAAACTCCGGACTTGCAAGATCTTTGAATCGTATTACTTTCGTAAACTCTCCGCCAAATACGGATTTGTAAAAATTGAATGCTTCTTCGGCATTCCCGTTAAAGTTGATGTGAGGATTTATTGTTACCATAATTTTCTGCTTTCTGTTTTTATTTATCACTCATTCTTACAATTTCATCAAATTCATCTTTTGTGAGAGGCATTACGGAAAGGCGATTGCCCCGTTGAACAAGGTGAATCTTCTGAAGTTTTCGATTTGCTTTTATTTCCGAAATTGAAACCGGTTTTGAAAATTTCTTCACGAATTTTATATCCACCATAAACCATGTAGGCAGTTCTTTTTTGCTTTTGGGATCGTAGTGGTCATTTTCAGGATCGAAAGCTGTGAAATCAGGATAGGCTTCTTTAACAACTTCACAAATTCCGGCAGCTACGGGAGGTTCAGAATTACTGTGATAAAAAATTACTTTATCACCAATCTTAAAATCATCACGAAGAAAATTTCTTGCCTGGTAATTTCTTACGCCATCCCAGTGTGTAGTTTGATTTTTTGCTTTCGCTAAATCATCAATGGAAAAAACTTCCGGCTCGGATTTAATAAGCCAATATTTGTTTGCCATAATTCTTCTTAATTATTTTCAACAATTTTTTTTATTTGATCCAGGACCATTTTCCAGTTTTCTGCTGAATGATCTCTAGCGGGTTCATTAGGAATATTATCCTGGGTGAGAGTCAGCAATACTTTTGCGCCATTTACAGTTAACTCGAAAGTAAGTTGCTGATAATTTTCCGGTACATCTTCCAACTTAGAAAATGAGCTCCAATAATCATACTTCAATATTTTTTCCGGAATAAATTCAAGAATTGTTCCTTTATCTTGATATGGAACTCCATCCCAGACCCCCTGAAAAATAATCGGGCTGCCGATTTTCCAATCAGTGACTGTATCAGTTCCGAATAAATACTGTTTAATTTTTTTTGGATTGACCAGCGCATCCCAAACTTCTGGTAATGATGATTCAAATTCAGCTGTTACTGAAAACTTATATTTCTCAGCCATCTAATTCCTTTTGTTGTGAGTTATAAATTTATAACAAAAAATTTCAGTGAATAGTTTTCAAAATACCTGGTGCATATGGAAATTGCAGGCTCTTGTAATATTCCAAAGTATGATCCGGCTGTTCATAATTTCCTGGTATAGGCATTTTTGAAAAAGTCTGGAAATAAAGTAAGCATGCATTTCTCCACCAAACAGCTTCTTTCACCTGGATTCCCATAAGCATTTTAACATGCTCAAATTCTTCCTGATCAATTTTGCCTTCAAGCGAATTCCATGTTGCTAAAGATTTTCTTTCATCATCAACACCTTTGTAATAATGATTTACCAATTCATTCCATAAAGTGCTGCCTGATTTCATTTTGTAATTCCATGGAACATGATGAAACCACAATAAATATTTTTCAGGGCATTGATCAAGCGATGCGAAAATGTCCCCTGCTTTTTTTGAGTATTGAGAAGTTGCATTACTTCCTGATGGTGAACGATTGGAACCGAGTCCAATAGAATCTGCACGGTGATAATATTTAGGCATCCAATCTTCACGAGCTTTCCCAGATGTCCATGGTTCCGGTCCGTAATGATGATCCCATCCCATTAAATGATGCAGGCCAAGAGGAGTCATATAATTAACACAATTCTCACGGGAGTCCATCATAATTTTTTTGATAGGTTCAATAACATATTTCTCATTTGAAAATGTCATTCGAATCCATTCATCAGCAATCTGTTCAGATGATAAATCATAATTCCATGCGAGTCTTCCAAAGGCAAACCAATTTGACTGTCCGAATAAATGTCCTGTCCAGTTTCTATCGGCACCTGTATTTGCAACACCGGCTATTCCGGAAAGCGAATGATTATCAAGTGAACCGTCAATTACTCTTGATACTGATGATCCATCTCCTTTAGTGTAAGTATCGGAATCCAAACATTCTTTATACATTGGAGCTAAATAAACAAGCTGTGTTGCCTGCCCAGTGTATTCCTGAGTCAACTGAAATTCGATCATCAAAGGAGTTTTTGGCATAGCGCCAAATAAAGGATGAAACGGTTCGCGAGGCTGAAAATCAATCGCACCGTTTTTAACCTGTACCAGAACATTATCTCTAAATTTTCCATCAAGGGGTTTGAATTCATTAAATGCTTGTTTTGCCCGGTCTTCGTTAACATTATTATCGTAAACAAACGCACGCCACATTACAACACCGCCAAAAGGTTTTACGGCATCTGCAAGCATGTTTGCGCCATCTGCATGATTACGTCCATAAGCCTGCGGTCCCGGCTGACCCTCAGAATTTGCTTTAACCAAGAATCCGCCGAAATCAGGAATGAGTTTAAATATCTCTTCCGCTTTTTTATTCCACCATTGCTTAACATTATCATCAAGCGGATCCGCGGTTTTTAATCCTCCGATTTCAATTGGTGAACTGAATCGTGCGGTTAGATAAACTTTTATACCATAGCGTCTGAAAATATCTGCAAGCGCTTTTACTTTTAATAAGTACTCGTGGCGCAGAATATATGAGTTTGCATTGACGTTTGTTAATGAAACTCCATTAATTCCGATAGAAGCATCAGCGCGTGCGTAATCTGTATAACGCGGAGAGATATAATCGGGAAGACGGTGCCAGTCCCAAAATGAAAACCCTGCATAACCTCGCTCGATTGTTCCATCAAGATTATCCCAGTGATTTAGCAAACGCAACTTTATTTTTGGAGAAGAAACTATATCAAGATTTTGTATGCTTGTATGTGTCTGGAGAATTCTAAGAAAATGAAATGAACCGTATAAAATTCCTGCATCTTCATTTGCAGCAATTAAAATTATCTTTTTGCCGTTCAGTTTAGTGGAGGTAATGATGAATCCTTCTTTGCCGATTGATTTTGCTTTTTCATCTAAACGAATTGCAGAGAGAAGGGGAGAATTTATTTTTGCGGCAACAACAATTCCATCCTGGCTGATTGATTTCTGCAAATCTATTTTTTTGCCGAGCAATCCGTTTAATCCATTCATCAATTCAGTTTGAGCAGATTTGATTATATCCGATTCACTGTCAAGAAAAATTCCCTTAATGTTTGTATTGTAGTCATTCAGAATTTTGGTATCGTTAATTTTATCATACCTTAGCCACAAACGGTAACCGTCTTCTGCAAAAACTGAAATAGAAATTATGAGCAACAAAACCATGGAATTTTTTTTCATCTTCGTCTCATCATTAAAAGGTTACAACAAAATAACTTTAGTTTAGACATTCTTTAAGAAACCTTCCAGTGTATGAGCTTTCATTCTGAGCGATGTCTTCCGGAGTCCCTACACAAACAATTTCGCCCCCTTTATCGCCGGCTTCGGGTCCGAGATCAATTATCCAGTCTGCGCATTTTATTACGTCAAGATTGTGCTCGATTATAACAACAGAATTTTTTTCTTCAATAAGCATTTGAAAACATTTGAGTAGTTTGCTTATATCATCAAAATGAAGACCTGTTGTTGGTTCATCGAAAATAAAAAGTGTGTGAATATTTTTCTTGTGGCTTGCAAGATGCGATGCAAGTTTAACACGCTGGGCTTCACCGCCGCTTAATGTTGTTGATGGCTGGCCAAGTTTTATGTATCCCAAACCAACATCAGATAAAACCTGGAGGATATTGGTGATCTTGGTATTGTTTTCGAAAAATTCTCTGGCTTCATCAACTGTCATATCTAAAACATCAACTATATTTTTACCGCGATAAGTTATTTCTCTAACTTCTTTTTTAAAACGTGTCCCTTTACAATCTTCACATTCCAAATAAAGATCGGCAAGGAATTGCATTTCAATTGTTACATAACCTTCACCCTGGCAGGTTTCGCATCTTCCGCCAGGAACGTTGAAAGAGAAATAGCCGGGTTTATAACCTCTGGATCTTGCCTGCGGCGTGTTTGAGTATAGTTCTCTAATTAATTCATATCCTTTAACATAACTGATAGGATTTGATCTTGGCGATTTTCCAATTGGTGACTGATCGACAATTTCAATTTCATCAACGTACCGGCTTCCTTCAATCGAATCATATTTACCTAATTTGGGGGGAACGCCGCCATTCATTTTTAAAACTCCGCCGTATAAAATATCGTGAACTAGAGTTGATTTACCGGATCCGCTGACACCAGTAACAACAACTAATTTTTTTAGAGGAAATTCAACTGAAACATTTTTGAGATTGTTTTCTCTTGCACCAATAATTTTTATTGATTGTGTTTCAATTCTATTTCTTTCGGATGGAACAGGAATTTTAATTTTTCCGCCCAGGTATTTCCCTGTTAGCGAATTATCATCCTGCAGAATTTCTTCGATTGGACCGTAAGCAACAATTTCGCCGCCGTGAACGCCGGCTTTGGGTCCCATGTCAAAAATTAAGTCCGATTCGCGCATCATTTCAGCATCGTGTTCAACTACAAGCACAGTATTGCCGAGATCTCTGAGAGATTTAAGAATCTTTATTAACCGGGAATTATCTCTCGGGTGTAAACCGATGCTCGGTTCATCTAGAACGTAAAGAGTGCCCATCAATGCTGAGCCAAGTGAAGTTGCCAAATTTATTCTTTGGGTTTCTCCGCCGCTAAGAGTGCTGCTCAACCTTTCAAGAGTAAGATAACCTAGGCCGACATCATTTAAGAAGGTTAATCGTTTTACTATTTCATCGTGAATTCTTTTTGCAATATTTTTTTCGTAATTGCTGAGCTGTACTAATTTGAAAAACACAAGCGCTCTTTCAATAGACATCGAAACAATATCAGCAATTGAACGTTCATCAATTTTAACCTGTAAAGCTTCGCGCCGTAAACGGGAGCCTTTGCATGCATTGCATGTTGTGTAGCCGCGGTATTTGCTCAGCAGAATTCTTATTCCCATCTTATAAGTTTTTTCTTCCAGATGAGAGAAGAATCCATTTATTCCATGGAATGAACCGAAACCATCCCAAATTAATTTTACCTGCTCGTCTGAAAGGTCTTTGAATGGAACAGCTAAAGGAATCCTTCCATTGTTTGCTTTAACAAGATCACGCAGATATTTACTATGCGTTACGGTTCTCCATGGAGCAATTGCCCCTTCGCTAATACTTAAATTAGGGTTTGGTACAATGCGCTCAATTTCGTAACCCATTGTTT
The DNA here is from genome assembly GCA_027347805.1 of Ignavibacteria bacterium. Taxonomy (GTDB): domain Bacteria; phylum Bacteroidota; class Ignavibacteria; order Ignavibacteriales; family Melioribacteraceae; genus Stygiobacter. The sequence goes on from DAIEQP010000014.1 coordinate 7,336, forward strand.
TTCCAAATCCCTGGCAAACAGGGCATGCACCAAACGGATTGTTGAACGAAAAAAATCTAGGCTCAGGTTCTTCATACCTGATACCGCAGCATTCATAAAATATTGAGAATTGTCTGGTCTCCGTTGTATCAACATTAATGATGCTGATCTTTCCTTCTCCTTCTTTGAAAGCTGATTCAATTGAGTCGGCAAGAGTTTCTCTAACTTTTCCTTTACTGATTTTAAACCGATCTATAACAACAATAATATCTTTCTTCGATTTTGGGAT
>DAIEQP010000022.1 GCA_027347805.1 Ignavibacteria bacterium
TGCGCTTCTTCAAGTGAGCGGTAACTATAAAATTTATGACCCGGTTGGAAAAACAATTGAAGCTTGTAACTAGAAAATTTATAATTAAAAATAATAAAGGTGCAGAGATGAATTATAATTATTTGTTGAGATTATTAAATAATCAAAAGTATTTACTGACGTTTTTGGTATTAATAATGGTATCATTTCTGACAGGAAATATTATTGCACTCGACAATGGGACATACATTTCGAATAAACCTGGTAAAGGAAAATTTGCAATTGCTGCATATGGCAAAGCATCCACAATTGTTGTAAGTCATAAGGATTTTCCTGGAGTAATCAGGGTTGCAAAACTATTTCAAAAAGATATTGCTGTGGTAACTAATTCAATGCCTGATTTAACTTTCGATCAGTTACCCCAAGAAAAAGAAATTATTGTTGCTGGTACAATTGGAAAAAGTGATCTGATCGATAAGCTAATAAAAGAAAAGAAAATTGATGTTACTGGAATTGAAGGAAAGTGGGACACTTATTTAATCCAGGTAGTAGAAAAACCATTTAAAAATGTTGACCGGGCGTTGGTGATTGCAGGTAGTAATAAACGTGGTACTATTTATGGAATGTTCGATATTTCATACAAAATTGGAGTGTCGCCCTGGTACTGGTGGGCTGATGTTCCAGCTAAAAAAGAACAAAATGTTTTTGTGAATCCAGGTCGTTATTCAAGCGGTGAACCAAAAGTAAAATATCGCGGAATATTTATTAATGATGAAGCCCCGGCTCTTTCCGGTGTTGCAATTGAGAAATTCGGCGGGTTCAATCATAAATTATATGATCATGTATTCGAATTGATATTAAGATTAAAGGGTAATTTCTTGTGGCCTGCAATGTGGGGCAATGCATTTTATGATGATGATCCTGAAAATCCGAGACTTGCAGATGAATACGGTGTTGTAATTAGTACCTCTCACCATGAACCAATGATGCGGGCACATGATGAATGGAGAAGATACGGTAAAGGCGGAAAATGGAATTATGAAAAAAATGATTCTTCTCTTCGCGAATTCTGGCGGGAGGGAATTAAAAGAATGGGAACAAATGAGAGTGTAATTACTCTTGCAATGCGCGGAGATGGTGATGAGGCGATGAGCCCGACTGCAAATGTTTCCCTTCTTCAGAAAATTGTTGATGATCAGAGAAAAATAATTTCGGAAGTAACAGGTAAAGATGTAACAACGGTTCCTCAGGTATGGGCATTGTATAAAGAAGTACAGGAATATTATGATAAAGGAATGAGAGTTCCTGATGATGTAACTGTTTTACTTTGCGATGATAACTGGGGAAATCTGCGTAAACTTCCAAAATTATCAGACGCTCCCCGTAAAGGCGGTTACGGAATTTATTATCACTTCGATTATGTAGGCGGACCTAGAAATTATAAATGGGTCAACACAAATAAAATTGGAAAAGTCTGGGAACAGATGCGATTGGCTTACGAGTACGGTGCAAAACAAATTTGGGTTGTTAATGTTGGTGATATTAAACCGGTTGAATTCCCGATAGAATTCTTTTTGGATTACGCATGGAATCCTGAAAATATTGCCGCCAAAGACCTGCCTGAATACACTAGAGCATGGGCAGAAAAACAATTTGGAAAAGAATTTTCGGAAGACATTGCTCACTTAATTGATAAATATTCACAATACAATTCAAGACGTAAACCGGAACTTCTTTCACCCGATACTTACAGCCTTACTAATTATAAAGAAGCTGAAACTGTTGTGAAAGATTACAATAAATTGGCAGCATTATCAGATAACATTTACAACCAGCTTCCTTTAGAATACAAAGATTCTTATTTCCAGTTGGTTCATCATCCGGTTATTGCATGTGCAAATTTGAATGAACTTTATTTAACAGTTGCAAAGAATCGTTTATATGCAAAACAGGGAAGATCTGCAACAAACAGCTTAGCCGATAAAGTAAAATATTTATTCGCAAAAGATTCTCTCATTTCCGAAAAGTATAATAAACTTGTTGCAAATGGTAAGTGGAATCATATGATGGATCAGACTCATATAGGTTATACAATCTGGCAGCAGCCTGATAAAAATATTATTCCCAAAACCGAAAATATAAAAGTTAATGATGCAGCTGAAATGGGTGTTTCTGTTGAAGGTTCAAACAACTGGTGGCCTCTAGAAGCTAGTGAAGCAAAACTTCCCGAGTTTGATGTTTTTAATCATCAAAATTATTTTGTAGAAATTTTTAATCGAGGAAGAACTCCATTCGATTATTCTATTTCTTCTGAACAGCCTTGTGTGATGATTGACCAAAAGTTTGGAATTGTTGAAACCCAGAAAAGAATTTGTGTTAGTATTGATTGGAAAAAAGCACCAAAAGGAAAAAGCATTTTTCCAATAGTAATAAATGGGGCAGGTAAAAAAGTTACTGTTCAATTAGTTGTTAATAATCATAAGGAAGCTTTGAAGGGATTTGTTGAAAGTAACGGTTGTATTTCAATTGATGCTGAAAATTATACAAAGGCAGTTACAGATGGTAAAATTTCTTGGCAAGTAATTCCAAGTGCAGGAAGAACCGGTTCAGTCGTAACTTCATATCCTGCAACTGCATTTGTAGATAATCCACAAAATGATTCACCACATCTGCAATATGATCTTTATTTGTTCAACAAAGGTGAAGTAAACGTAAAATTGTATTTCTCTCCAACTCTTAATTTTACAAATAACCCAAACGGAATTCGATACGCAATTTCAATTGATGATGCTCAGCCTCAAATTATGAAAATGACAACAAATCCTAATCCACCTGATCTGAATAGAGATGGGGTTTGGAATAAATGGGTTTCTGATCAGATAAATATTCAGTCTTCCAAACATTTAATTAATATACCAGGCCATCATGTATTAAAATTCTGGAGAGTTGATCCTGGGGTTGTGCTTCAGAAAATTATTGTAGAAACGGAAGAAACTAAACCAAGTTATTTAGGTGCACCGCAAAGTTTCTTTGCAAAATAGATTTTGAATTTACTGAACAAATGGAATTATGATGGAAAAAATATGTTTAGTGTTTTCGATAATTATTATTACCTGCTTTTCACATTTAGTTCAGAATAGTCAGGATTCGAAAAAAGATAGTTCACCAATAAAACTTACTGCTGAACAGGATCACAAGAGATTAATGAAACAACTTGGTATCGATTCACTTCGCCCCGGACCATCTGGAAATCCGAAGGCCCCTAACGCAGCAAACGTTGATGAATCAAAAGCAACTACTTATAGTAGCCTGCCTGATCTGTTAACATTTAAGAATGGAAAAAAAGTTACTTCCGCAAAGCAATGGTTGAAACGCAAAAAGGAAATTCTTGAAGACTTTGAAAGGGAAGTTTACGGCAGAACTCCAACTGTCGAAGGTCAATGGAT
>DAIEQP010000024.1 GCA_027347805.1 Ignavibacteria bacterium
GCTACGAATGGAACTGTTGTTAAGACCCCTGATCAAGCAACATATAATTACGGTACAACAGTATTATTAACTGCTACACCAAGTGCTGGATACACATTTTCAGGCTGGAGCGGAGATGCAAGCGGAACTACAAATCCATTATCAGTAACGATGAACGGGAATAAAAATATTACTGCTAGTTTTGCTGCAAATGTAGCTCCAACTTTAACATTAAGTCCAGCTGGGCCATATGCTGTAGATGAAGGATCAGCATTAACAATTACTGCTGTTGGAAATGATATTAATATTGGTGATGTGTTAACATATTCTTATACCTCAACACCAACATTAACTGGTGCGAATTTTAATACAAGCACAGGAGTATTTTCCTGGACTCCAAAAGTGAATGAAGCTGGTACTTATTCACTTACTTTTAAAGTTACAGATGGAAAAGTGTCAACACCAACGCAAGTAACAACAACAGTTACAGTTAATAAAGTAAACCTTGCACCAACTTTGACTCTTAGTCCTGCAGCGCCATATTTGGTTTATGAAGGTGAAACAATTAGTATCACACTAAATGGTTCTGATCCAAATACAGGCGATGTATTAACTTACTCAATATCTTCACCTGCGACATTACCAGCCGGTGCAAAATTAACAGGAAATGTTTTCAGCTGGAGTCCAACATATGGACAAGGAACAACCGATCCTTACAATTTTACATTCAAGGTAAAAGATCAAAGCGGACTATCTGCTACAGTAAATGCGATGATAATTGTTGGAAAATCAAACCGCGCACCAGAGTTTACGGCTGTATTGCCGGCCGGATTAGTTTGCCAGGTAAACAAACCAGCCCCAGTAGTTTTTACATTTACTTATAAGGCAACTGATCCTGATAATGATAAATTAACTTTTACATTAATTAATGGACCTGCTGGCGCAAAAATTACTACTGATGGAGTGTTTACATGGGGACCAACAGTTGATCAAGCAGGTAAATCTTTTGTTGTTACAGTTCAGGTTTCGGATGGAACGTTAAATCTTCAAACATCTCAGACAATTACTGCTAGCAGTACAATAACCGGTGTAGAAAGTACTTCCGGAATTCCAACTAAATATTCTTTGGAACAAAATTATCCGAATCCTTTTAATCCTACTACTACAATAAATTATTCTTTACCAAGAGAAGGATTTGTTAAACTAGCAGTTTATGATCTTTTAGGAAAAGAGATTGCAGTTTTAGTAAACAGAAATGTTGCTGCTGGTTATCATTCTGTTAGTTTTGATGCTTCACAATTGCATTCAGGTTTATATTTCTATAGAATTCAAGCAAACGGTTTTGTGTCAACACAAAAAATGATGCTGACAAAATAATTAACAACGCCATCGCTCAATTGGGCGATGGCTGTTTTTAGCTGTATGTAGCATTAGCGAAAATTATTTGCTGTGTACATGCATGAGTAAAAAGAGCAAACTTTTTGAAAAATATTTTTATTATTTGGTTAGTATTTCTCTTTCTAACTTGCAATGTTTTTTCTCAAGGAATAGGTTGGAAAGAAATCGGTAAAATGAATATACCGGTGAGCGGGGGAGAAATTGTATTCAATGGTTCTAAAACAAATCCTAAGTTTTATATTCTAGGCGGCTATTCCCGCGATGCACAAAGAAATGTAAAAACCATTCAAATATTTGATCCAAACAAAAATACAATAGAAGGATATAGTTGGGATATGAGAATTCCGCGAGCAGACTTTGTTGCGGCTTGCTGGGACTCATCAATTGTATATTTTGGCGGAGGTGTAAATGATTCATTGGAAGCATTTAATTTTGTTAAAAAAGAAGCCCCGCGGGTAATTGATAAAAATATAAATTTTAGCCGAATGCTTCCTTCCGGGTTGGTAATTGGTGATGAATTATTTGTTATCTCTGGCAACTATCCTCCGCTTGATACTCTGCCTTATATAGTTTCTTATAATCTTAAAAAGAAATCAATTACATATGGACTTCTTTTCCCCCCTTCAGCATTTTCAAATTCGTTTGACGGATCGGTATTTCAAAAGGATAATTATATTTATATCCTAGGTGGCATAGTAAACAAATATTTGAGTAAAAAAATCAGCAGGTTCGATTTAACTACCAAATTATACCAGGATGTCAGCGGTGCAACTTTACTCAATGTTAGAGCGGGTTCTGCAGCAACAGTTATTCCGAGTTCACGAAAGGGTGTTGTTGTCGGCGGCTATAATGAAACTTCAATCGCTTTAAACACAGCTGAACAAATTGTGGTTAGAAGTGATGGCAGTCTAAAAGTTTCACCTTTGCCATCATTAAATTATCCAAGAAGAAATCCTATGGTGGTGGCATATGAGAATAGGGTTTTTGTTTTTGGCGGAACTGATTTAAAGAATAATGTGGTAAGTCAGATTGAAATGTATGCTGATACTCTAGCTACAGATATCGTGCAGGAAAATTTACCTATAAATTTTAACGTAGAACAAAACTATCCCAATCCATTTAATCCGCACACAACAATTAATTTATCTTTACCGAAAGCAAGCCGGGTATCGATAAAAATTTACAATGTGCTGGGACAAATAGTTTCAAATCTCGCTGATGATTTATTTACTGCTGGGGTTCACTCAATAGAATTTTATTCAAATGATTTACCAAGCGGAATTTATTTCTATAAAGTAGAATCAAATAATGTTTCGGTTATAAAGAAGATGTTGTTATTAAAATAAGAGGCTGCCTGGCAGCAGCCTCTGGAATTTCTAATTGTTTATTGTTGTAGAAGTAATTCTGTCAGGTCCCACTACCATTGTCACCTGAACACTTCCTGTTCCATTATTACCTTTTTCATTTCCTGTTCCAACTAACGTAACCGATTGTGCAGCGATTGTTGCTGTATATACACCATTTCCGGTCGTATCAATTGTTGCAGGAACAGTCCATCCAGTAAATGTATTTCCACCACCACCGAGTGCTGTTGGTTTTCTATAATATTGTTGAGATAAAGATGCGAGGTTTGTTAAATCAGCAATTACTGCATCACGATTTGCCTGTGAACTACTTGCAGTAAATACGTTAATTCCAACTACGACAGCGATACCGACAATGATAACGCCCAAAACTATTAGTAATAATTGTTGCTGACCCATTTGTCACTCCTTTTGTTATTTAGTTTTGTTTTATAAAACAAATACTGTGCCGCTTGAATATATTCATATTTTATAAATATTCTAAAGAATTGTTTTATTTGCTTTTTTTTACATGTTGAAGTTGCACTTTTGAAAACAAGAATTAAAGAAAAATAAATTAACAAACGGGACATTATATATTCCCCGATATACTTTGTTTATTTTTTATAATAAGAAAAGATTACAGGAAGTAATTACAGACATACCTTATTTTGCAATGAAGATTGAATTGTTTATCCAAATTTAAAGATGAAATGACTTACTTTTGATTTTTAAGTTAGTGGATTAAACCTGAGTTTAATAAAATTCTGAATAAAAGTAGAATAGTTTAAAATGAAAAACTCACCTGACGGTGAGTTTTTCAGCAAGTAGTGGGAACCTATTCCCATAATTTATTGATGAAGCGGGGCCGACGAGACTCGAACTCGCGACCTCCTGCGTGACAGTTTCAAATTTAAATTATCGCTGCGTTTTTGAGCTAAAATCGAGCTTTTTTAGGGAAAAATTGGCTATTTTTGTGCCCCATTTTGAGAAAACTACTTCAGTTTCTACTTCAGTCTGTAGTGTGATTTTTCAAAATTTCAGATACTAAAAAAGCATTTACGTTGAGAGTCTTAAAGATGATTGAGTGAATAGTTTCTTTTAAAGAATTTACCTCATTTCTTGTTACATAAAAGGGTAGATATCCAATGAGAAGAATGTTCTGAGTTAGTGGATCTACATTGGCACGATTTGAATCTGTCACCGGACTACCAATGACCCCTAACCTATCACACAGAACGAGCTTTCCTTCAGCACTTTTAATTTGGCCAGAAAGAGTACAGTAACTTTCGTTACTCTGGCCAATTCTATAAATAATTGTGTCTGTTTGAATTTTATCCAAGGAATAAATGCCAAATGGAATTCTTGTTCTCAATGATATATAGTTGTTGATGTCAACAAGAGGAAAAATGCTAAACCAACCTTTAGAAACAAATCTTCTCAGTAATGATTCACTTGCGGGACGATACCTAGAAGGATCCATATCGGGCATTGCTTTAAAGGTTTTTCTCATGGAAATAAGTTGAGGAAGATGTAAATATTTATCTCCCAAATTTTTTAGGAAATTAATTTCTTTTTCAGAATCAAATGGTAAATTCTCGATAGATGCATGATGATAATCTGTAATATTAAAGGATATTGTCAATAAAATGGAATCCCCTTCCCAAAGTTGATTTAAATGTTTTTCGATTTTAATATCAAGCACTTTTATCTCTCCGGTAAAATACCATCAAATTTCTTTTCAATAATTGCTTCACTAAATGTTCCATCGAAAAAGATACTATTGTTGGACATTAATAGAACTCTATCAGGAAAAGCTTTTGCTAAAGAAGCACTTTGCTCTGCCATAATAACAGCAACGGATTCAATGTTGATTTTTTTTATAACATTAATAAGCTTCTCAATATTTAAAGGATCCAATCCAAGAGTGGGTTCATCAAGAAGTAATAAT
>DAIEQP010000054.1 GCA_027347805.1 Ignavibacteria bacterium
AATGCGGGCAATAAAATTTTTGCCCGCATTTTATAAACTTTCGTCAATTATTATTTCCTGTGTCTGCAGCGGCTGTGTTCTCACCATATAATATTCATTAAAAAATTCATACTCGCCTGCAATTAACCAGATTTTAGCAAAGAAGCGGAACCACACAATTCCCTGCTGAATGATTAACATAACTAAAATCATGAGACTGCTGTTCATGGCGAGAGATGAATCAACAAAGAGATATAAAATTGAAATTAAAACTGGAACCAGTATTAACAAAATAAACAATGGATAGGTAAAATGAATTTTCGAAGTTGCAAACGAGAAAGAGGTTCCGATTGACCGCCACACTTTTTTTGTATCTTCTTTAACAATAATAATTTTTGCGTAATCCGAAATGATTGAAAAATAACCGAATAAAATTAGCTGCAATATCAGCCAGATAACAATTACAGTGGCCATCGCAGGTTCCGGTGATTCACTTACTGCGGCCATCAGAAAAGCAAGTATTAATGCCAGAAAGATTGCTCCGGCTAATTGTAATATTAATATGTAAAGCCCGAGACGCAGAAACCGAAGGAAATATTTTGCACATCCTCCGAAAAATTGCTTACCGGTTGGATTATTACTTTTTTCGTTCATAATTCTTAACACGCCGCCGGTAAAAAAAACTGTAAATAAAAAATATGCTGCAGCCATCCAGAACATTATTGTAAAAAACGGCCGAATCAAATCTCCATGGTTATTCATCAAATCCATAATGACTGTAAAATCAAATTCACCTAGAAGTTTATTTACAATCGGCCTGCTATTAAAGTTATTTGTTGTAATTACTTTAAATGGTAATACCGCCATCAACGCCAGCAGAAGAGTAGTTAAATAAATTATCAAAGAAGTTTTTTTCTGTCTGCCGGCTTCACTAAATCCACTTTTATATGCGTTAAATATTTTCATTTTCATTCCTCCTAAAACAACATTGATACAGCAAGCATTGCATTTTGAATCCAATGAAGAAATTTTACAGAATATTTTTTGAATACACCTGTTTCGGGTTCGGTTGTCAAACTGTTATTAATAACATTTACATCCAAAGGAATTTTGTTGAATGGATCCAGCTGAGCTGTGACAATTTTTGATTTTGTTTCATACTCAAACTTTTTTGTTCTTGACCGGCCGTCCCATTTTTCAACTATTTTTTTACCGTCAGCAAATGTAATCAGCACTTCCACCGGAAGTTTAACTTCTCCTTTTCGATAAATAACCACTGAGGATTTATTTTTATTCATACTAGAACTTTTTACAAAAGTTTTTTTGCCCTCTTTATCAAAAACCCCGAAATCATTTTCTGCATCTGTATTTGAAATAGAGGCTACCGAGTAATCGCAAACATCATTTCCATACAGAACCTGGTCGAAGAACCAGTTCATATTATCACCGAACTTTCTTCCATGATCTCTTAGTGTTACTTCATTAACAATCGCAATAAAATCTTTTACACACGGATGCTTAAACTTCCATCTCTCAAAATATATTTTCATTATCTCATTCATCGTATTCATTCCAAGCAATCCCTCCAGCGTTTTAAGCATTACAGCCGTTTTCATGTAGGTAAAACCGCCGTATCCACCCTCAGTATATTCCCACGACTTACGATAAATTTCTGCAAGCTTTGGATTTTTCATGCCGGAATAACTGAAACGAGACATTTCAAAATCACCTACTTTGAATCCGGCGATATTAACTGATCCGGTTGCTAAGCCATAAGTATCATCCATAATTCTTGTTTCAAAATATTGATTAAAGCCTTCATCAAGGAAAGCTTCTTCAAATTCATTCGACGCAAGCATTCCCATAAAATAATTATGACCGAATTCATGAACAGTAACTAATTCAGGCATTCGCAGACCTTTGGGCATTTTCCAAATCGTACCTGCAGTAATGAATGTTGGATATTCCATTCCTCCAGACCCGAAAGCATTTAATGGAGGATCAACAATCGTGAGATTTGGATAAGGATAACTGCCAAGATTTTTTTCGAAATAATTAAGCGCCGCTTTTGCTGAAAAAAAATGTCGGTCTGACTGATCAAAATGTTCAGGTTGTATCATCAACTTAATTTTGACATCCTTCCATTGATCATAAACAACTTTAAAGTCTGGTGAAGCTGTCCATGCAAAATCAATTACATCTTCAGCACGATAAATATGTGTAACCGTTCCATCATTATTTTTTTTGGATGACTGCAAAACACCAACTGCTCCCACCACAAATTTTGAAGGTACATTAATTGATACATCATACACTGCAAAGTCAGCATAAAATTCACTGTTTGCATGATACTGGTGGCAGTTCCATCCTCCCTTTTCTGCATAACGAATTCCAGGGTATTCATAAACTCCTATCTTTGGAAACCATTGACCAACAAGAAAATAATTATCGGCAAAGCCTGAGCGGGCAAAAACTTTTGGTAACTTGGCAATAAAGTTTATCTGCAGTTCAATTTCCTCTCCTGGTCTTAACGGTTTATCAAGTTTAATACTTGCAACTGTTTGATCATATTTGTTATTATCATCGGGCTGTATGAATCTTATGTTTTTTGTTAGATCTGTACCGCTGCTTTGTTTAATTTTTACTATATCAATCCAGCCAAAAGATTTTTCATCATGTCGATCCATTTTTTCCGATCTCAATTGTCCGCCTGATTCGGTCATAAAAGTTGATCTCGAATTTTTAAACGCATTCAAATAAAGATGAAATTGAAGTTCATTAATTATATCCGGAGACGTATTCTTCCATTTCAAAATTTCAAATCCATCCAGCGTTTTTTTATCAGCATCCAGCTTTACAGAAATATTATAGTGAACAATTCTGCTGCTCAATGGCTGTTTAAATATAATCTGGGAATAAATCCCTGACTGTATCATAAATGTTACGGCAATAAAATAATAGAGAATGAATTTTGTCTTCATGCGGAAACCATATTGATATGATTATTTAAATACAAAATTGCTGTTATGCAACTAAAAGTCAATTAAACCATTAATGAATCTATACATTCTTGTTCAGATTAAATTTATTAATGCAGAGCAGAGGTCTTTAATTTTTATTTTTTCGATCGACTATACATTGTGTTTGGTTTAGAATTATTATTTTTGAACCGGCTTTTTAAAACTTATAAATCCCCGGAGGAATTTTTTATGTCTATAATGATAACAGATGAATGCATCTCTTGTAATGCTTGTGGTGCAGAATGCCCAAACGATGCTATTTATGATGGCGGCGCTGCATATCTTTATGGCGGCGAAGAAAAACCAGCTCTGAATGATGAACATACATACATTGTTCCCGACAAATGTACAGAATGTGTTGGTTTTAATGATGAACCGCAATGTATTCAGGCATGTCCAACTGAAGCAATTGTTCCAAATCCAGATCATGTTGAAACAAAGGAACAATTAATGGCAAAGAAAGAACATCTTGATAAAATTGGCAGATAAATTTTCTTTTCTATTGAAGCAGCCCCGGTTTTACCGGGGTTTTTTATTTTAAAGGAACCGAAAAACATTTCAAGCTTTATAAACGGTGGCAATTCAACAAATGAATGAATTTAAATCTGATTATAACTCTACTTGTGAGCGGAGGAATTATTATAAATGCCCAAAGCGATTCATCACTAGATAAAAAATATCCGAAAGATTCGAATACCGTTGGTCTACCAAACAAAATGAAATTACATATAAAAGATTTTGTGATTCAAAATAAAGATCTTGATCTAATTAGACCTGCTGACGGGATGAATTATATTGTAAATGGAGATACTTTAATATTCTCTAAAGAAGAAATCGAAAGCGAATTAACAGTGGCTGAATTAAAAGCGATTAGAACAAACCGAAACACATCGTTTGCTTATATAACACCACGAATAATTGATGAAGAAAAAGAATTTCCGGCTCTTTTTCGGTTTAGAAATATTCTCGGGATTTCAAAAACAATTGCAGTAATAATAATTATTTTGCTATCGATATTTTGATGACGAAACCAATAAACACCCTGATTTTTCTATTTCTGCCGGTAATTCTTCTTGGCCAAATAAATATTGATTCATCTAAAAGTGAAAAAAAGAAAAATATTGACAATCGAAACAATTCCACACCCCAAGTCATTCAACATCAATTCCTAAATCCAATTCCCAAGAACACCTTTGAGAAAACGGAACTGCCATTAAATCTGCAAATATTTTCGAAAGCCTTTGCAAATGATTATAAGCCCAGCCCGGTTTTTTCGAACGAAGAACTTGCCAGCGGTTTATCCGACGACGAATTAAGTTCGTTCAATAACAATAAACTAAAAATGCAAAAAGAGCTTTATGATTTTTATGGTGAGGATTTGATTGACATCGAAAAACTTCTTGAATCAATAGGATTAAATAAAGATCAAGTGATTGCATTAGCTGCAGCATTAAAATTCATTTTCGCTCAGGGACTGCTTAGAGCACCTGTTAAAAATTAAATGCCGCTGCGATCTTGGCAATTGCCGCAAGAGCTATTACCCTTTCTGTAATTATCTCGCCCCGATTCATAAAGAATCATCGCAGCGACAGAATAATAGTCGGAATTTCTTTTTAAAAATGAAGTACAAAAAAAATGGGAAAAAATCTTAAAGATTCGATTATTTTGTTTAACGTACATATTACACTTCAGCACCGGTTTGCTTATAATTGCATAAATAATTTCGGATTAATCATGTTTCGTAAATCTATTTTAATATTAATTGTGTCGTTATCGTTTTTCTCATGCACAAAAGAGGTGCCTGAAAGAGAACGCAAATCAAAAGACTCAAACGAAGAAACAGTAATCCGTAAAGTGATAGATAATTATTTTACAGCATATAATGCCGGTGATATTGAGACGGCTGTAGATTTACTTGATTCAAATTATCGTGGAATAGTATCCGATTCGGTTGATATAAATGGAATTGACGAAGCAAAAGATGATTTACTGAAATATGCACGTCAATATCCAAAAGGCCATTGGGAATTTAAGATAGAGGAAGTTACTATCAGCGAAAACTATGCTTTCGTTTTAAGCACCAGTTCGTTTAGTGTACCCGGTCCGGTTAATGTAAAGAATCCTATTTATTCTGAAAGAAGTATGCGTGTTCTTAAACGTGATAAAATCAGCGGTTGGAAAATATTCAGGTACCTGGCCACTCCAACATTTACATACGATGATAATTAATTATTAAATCTGCCACTCGATTTCTTCCCACCATTTATACAGCATATCTTTATCAAGACGTATTATACCGGCTCGTGTTATGCTTTCTGGCGGGGGAAAGTGATTGCTTATTTCCTGGAAAATAATCTGCCGTTGAAGCTGCGAGACTCTTGGAATGAGTGCAAGTAAAGTCAACACATCACTCTCCCGGTAAGATTTGATTATTTTTTCAAGCGCCTGGTCGCCCCCATTTAATTCGTCAAAAGATTCAACTGCGTTTTTTAATGTATCAGATGCATTTTGGTGAATCGGGATCCCCGGTTCTTTACCAACTCTTAATTCACATGAATAGTTTTCTTTCAAAAAATAATGTTCATCATTGAAAACGATTTCGACAAAAGCATATTTAACATTAATATTAGCATTACCAAGTTTATCTGCTTCAACAGAAAATTCTCCGCCTCTATCCAAAATTTTATGAACACCGACTTTAATTGTTAATGAAGGCATATTAGTTGAATTAACAACTCTTATGCTTCCCCTTTCCATTACAATTGAATTTGAACCCTCTTTAGCTTTTTCCAGAATTAGAGCCGAGTTATATCCTACTTCAATAATTCCAATATTTGGAACGTTTACCTTTGCCCTAGCCTTTTCATCTGTAGATAGAACTCCGCCCGGGTTCCATAAATCATTCTGAAGATTATTTCCATTAATTTTCTGATTACCCTCAAGCGATCTTACAGACCAGGGATAATTATATTTTTGAAGATCATAAATAAAATATCCTATTCCTATGACAAACAATGGAAGTAAAGTTAACAGTGTGTTCCTGATGTTTGATTTATCTCTACGTTTTAAAACGTGGGCTTTTAATACTTTCCGGGTTTTCAATCTTCCGAAAACAATACTTTTTTTATTAACCTGTTTTTCCTGGTTGTCTTTTTCTTTTAAAATTCTAAGCGTGTCTTTGAGAGATTTTTTTGATGTATTAATCGAGGACTCACTCATACCTAAAAGTTCGGAGCGAACTGATTCGAGAATGTCTTTGGGTGGATCTATAACGAAAGGGAGTTTTTTTAATCGGTCAAAAAAAATGAATAGTTTTTGATACTCTTTTTTGCAAATCTCACAGTTCCGAATATGATATTCAATATCACGTTTCGAAATCAGATCGACAGAGCCGTCAATATAATCATGCAAACTTATTTTAACTTCTTCGCACGTCATAGGTTAAGCTTGCTTATTAGTTGCTGCCTGGTTTGAATCAAGATTGTTTTTAATTCATCTTCAATCAGATTCGGAAAAAAAGTTTGAATTTCGCTATAAGAATAACCTTCGAGATCATGTAAAATAAAAACTGTTTTCTCAAGCAGTGGCAGCTGCTTTATTTGATACCCCAGAAATTCAACTTCGTCAGCATCAGTCGGGGCGCTTAATTTTGTGTTTCGATTTTTATCTGCCTCTTCCAATTCATCCATCGCAAAATTTATTGCCATTCCTTTTATCCACTGCAAAAATGGTTTGTGTCTTGGAAATTCTTTTATTTCACCCCAGGCGGTTAAAAATGTTTTTACAGTAATTTTTTTTGCGGCTTTAATATCACCAAGAAGTCTATACACAACAGTAAAAACATTTCGCATGTTTATTTCGCAAAGTTCTAAAAAGCCGCGCTGCCGGCCTGATTGCGACATGTCAATCAAATAATTAATATACGTTGTGTTCTCGTTTGCCATAACTTAGTTTAAAACCGTTACTCTAATTCCGTTTTCATCAACGCGTGCAGTTGCATGAACAGGAGCAGTTCCATTTCTTCCAATTGATGTTCCAACAGCATTTAAATCAACACGGTCTGCGCGAACAACTTCTTCGAATGTTCCGGCTGCAGTTGTTTTATAACTATTTGGAATAGACCAGCCGGTGTAAGTTCCTCCGCCGCCCCCTTGTGTTAAATCCTTTTTGTAATACTGCTGCGCTAACAATCCAAGATCATATAATGTTGAGATTATCTGATCGCGATTAGCATTTTCCAGATAGTCTCTGCCAATATTGTAACCGGCATAGACCATCAATCCAACCACAATAACCCCAACAACCGTAAGCAATAACTGTTGCGAACCCATTTATTTACCTGCCGTTAAGCAATTAATTCTATAATTAGCTGTTTATTTAATAGTTTATGATAAAAAGAAAATTGTTCCGGCACAAGAAAATTTCCTCGTTTATATAATAATCTTATTATCATTGCTTTGGTTTTCTTCACTTAATATTTTAAGATATGATTGTTTCCTGAAAGCATGTTATATCAAAAAATATGTCTGTGTTTTATTGTTTAAACAGAATATTAATTTCAATGGAATAAAAATATGAATCTTTCACTGGAAGAAATAATTAAACTCCTGGAAAATCTTAAGCCAGAAACACCGCCGATCTGGGGAAAAATGACCGCACAACATATGCTTGAACACCTTGTGTTTTCTGTAAGAATAAGCAACGCTAAACTTAAAGTTAATTGTTTTATTCCGATTGAAAGATGGACTACAATGAAGAAAGTTTTGGAAAGTAATCGGCCTCTGCCAAAAAATTTTATTAATCCTATAATTGGCGAAAATCTCATTCCTCTTGAATTTAAAAACATTGATGAATCATTGAGCGGCCTTAGAAAAGAATTTTCGGATTTCATCAAATACTTCACCGACAATCCTGGTGCAGTTTTAGTAAACCCGACTTTTGGCGAGTTAAACTTTGAAGAATGGAAAATATTTCATCATAAACATTTTACACATCACTGCCTGCAATTTGGATTATTATGAATTGGATTTTCGAGAGGTTATAAAAGCTAAAAGTGAATAAAAAATATTTACAATAACAACATTTATAAACCACTTAATTAATGTGTCGCTTACAGAATGTGATTCGGAGTCAATTTCGAAAAACAAATAGATACAATAAATAGCAGTTGCCAGTGTTAAAACCCACCCGATAATTGAGGCCGGGAAAAATCCAAATTTTGTACGATTAAACCAGGGTGTTTTCATTTTCTATTCCAAAACTCATTCAAAAAATAATTCTTATTCTACTTTTCTCTAATATAAATTTTGCTGATTTTGGAAACAAAAAATTAAAGCATGTTTAATACCCGAAGAGCGAAGATATTATTTAATATCTTGCTGATTATATCCATCCTATTCCCCATAATTATTTATCCACAGCTTCCATACCGTGTAGCCTCTCATTTTGGTCCTAACAATAAAGCTGACGATTGGATGATTAAGAGTAAATATATGATTGTTCACTTTCTGCTGATTTTTTCAATCTCAGGTCTATTTGCTGCAATGGCAAAATTTATTCACAAACTGCCTGCATCAATAATAAATCTGCCAAACAAAGATTACTGGCTGACTGAGGAAAGAAAAGAAAAAACATTTTTAATCCTTCAAGGAATGTTTTACTGGATTGGGAATTTGTGCCTTTTGCTTTTTCTTTATGTTTTTTATCAGGTTTATAAAGCGAACATTACTGCGAATAATCAATTAGATAGTTTTGCCTGGTTTGCTATAATAATTTTTTTAGCCGGAAATGGTTACATAATTATGAAATACATTTCTTTTTTCAACAATAAAAATTCCTAGGAATCCTATGAACAAGAACAATATTCTTTTATTGTTATTTCTTTTTGTAATTAGTTCCAATGCTCAACAAATTTCTATTATTCCTCAACCTGTTAAATTGGAACTTACCCAGGGTAAATTTTCTTTTGATGATAAAATCCAAATCCTGATTGAACCGGGTGATGAAATGAAATCGCTGTCAGATTTATTAGTCGCAACTATTAAAAATCTAACCGGGTTAACAATTCCTGTGATCACCAAAATCAGCAGCAAAGATCTAAATAACAAGATTCAATTCGAAATAAATAAAGAATTAGAGAACCCGGAAGGTTACACTCTTTCAATCAAACCCGGCTTAATTAAAATATCTGCAAAAAATTGTGCCGGCATATTTTATGGTCTGCAATCTCTTT
Organism: Ignavibacteria bacterium; assembly: GCA_027347805.1. Lineage (GTDB taxonomy): Bacteria > Bacteroidota > Ignavibacteria > Ignavibacteriales > Melioribacteraceae > Stygiobacter. The sequence continues at coordinate 9,232 of DAIEQP010000054.1, forward strand.
TCCAGATGATTGATCAGAACACTTCAGATAGAAAAATTTCTCTACCCTGTGTTAACATACAGGATTATCCGCGATTCAAATGGCGCGGAGTTCATCTGGACGTTTGCCGCCATTTTTTTCCAGTTGAGTTTGTTAAAAAATATATTGATATGCTCAGCATGTATAAAATAAATACATTTCACTGGCATTTAACAGATGATCAGGGATGGAGAATTGAAATAAAAAAACATCCCAAATTAACCGAAATTAGTGCCTGGAGGACTGAAGAAGATGGGAAAGTTTACGGAGGATTTTATACACAAGATCAGATAAGAGATGTTGTTCAATACGCTAAGAAACATTATATCACAATTGTTCCTGAAATTGAAATGCCCGGGCATGCAGTTGCTGTTCTTTCTGCTTATCCAGAATTAAGCTGCACTGGCGGTCCGTTTAAAGTTGAAACTCATTGGGGAGTATTTGAAGATGTCTTTTGTGCCGGTAACGAAAAAACTTTTGATTTTCTTCAGGATGTTCTCTCTGAAGTAATTGATTTATTTCCAAGCGAATTAATTCACATCGGCGGCGACGAGGTTCCGAAAATTAAATGGAAAGCTTGTGAAAAATGCCAGGCGCGAATTAAATCCGAAAATCTGAAAAATGAAAATGAACTTCAGAGTTATTTCATTCAGCGCATAGAAAAATTCCTTAATGCAAAAGGGAAAAAAATTATTGGCTGGGATGAAATTCTTGAAGGCGGGCTCGCACCAAATGCATCTGTGATGAGCTGGCGCGGAATTGATGGCGGTATTGCGGCTGCAAAACAAAAACACTTTGTTGTAATGACTCCCGGAACGCACTGCTATTTCGATCATTATCAGGCATTGAACAATGAACCCAAAGCAATAGGTGGTTATACAAGTCTTGAGAAAGTGTATTCATACGAACCTGTTCCTGAAACACTTAATCCTGAAGAAGCAAATTATATACTCGGGGCCCAGGCAAATATGTGGACGGAATATATTTTAACTACTGATCATGTTGAATATATGCTTATGCCCAGAATGATTGCTTTAAGCGAAGTAGTTTGGTCTCCAAAGGAAATACGGAATCTTGATAATTTTTTAAAACGATTAAACGTGCACTATAATTTCCTTGCTTCAAAAAATATAAACTTCAGAATTCCCTCCCCACTTCCGGACGACTCCGAACTTTTGTTGACGGCTAACAAAGAATTAAATCTTAATAACCCGGTTCCAAATTCTAAAATTATTTATACACTTGACGGGAGCGAACCAACAATTTCATCTAAAGATTACTCATCCCCAGTTAATCTTACAGGGTCTGGATTTATAAAGGCGAAAACAATTTTATCCAATGGAAAAATGAGCTCAACATCCTCACTCGCGGTAAGCATTATCGACACAACAAAAAACGGTCTTAACTTCAAATTTTATGAGGGAGTCTGGAATCGTTTACCAAATTTTGATTCTCTTTCAGTCAAGAGATCGGGAAAAATCTTCAGGTTGAAACTTGCAGAGATAAAACCGAATGTTGAAAGTTTTGCTGTTGCAATTGACGGATACATCAATATCGTTAATGATGGAAATTATACATTTTATATTTCTTCCGATGACGGAAGCAAAATGATGATTGGAGATAATATAATTGATAATGATGGCGCACACGGAATTAAAGAAATTAATGGCCAGTTCAATTTGAAAGCCGGTATGTACCCTATCAAAATTTTGTATTTCAACAAATGGGGATCTTCTAGTTTACGATTGGAATACGAGGGTCCTGCTGTTTCAAGAAGAATTATTCCAGCAAGTTTACTTTTCAACAGTAAATGAGAATGAAATGAAATATACACGAAGAAATTTTTTAAAAGTTGGTGGCGCCGCTGCTGCAAGTTTAAGTTTTTCATCTGGCTCTTTAGCAAATAATTTTTTTATGAACCGCTATACAAGTCTTCGCCCTAAAATTTCTGAAAGAAAATTTATCAGCGATTCTGTAGAAGCAAAAATTCTTGAGATGAAAAAAATAATTGCCGATGAGGAAGTCGGGTGGTTATTTGAAAATTGTTTCCCAAACACGCTGGATACAACAGTTACACATAGAGTTATAGAAGGTAAACCAGATACATTTGTTATAACCGGCGATATAAATGCAATGTGGCTGCGCGATTCAACCGCACAAGTCTGGCCTTATCTCCAGTTGGCAAAAGATGATTCTAAATTGAAAAATTTGATTGCTGGAGTTATTAATCGCCAGGTAAAGTGCATTTTGATTGATCCTTATGCTAATGCTTTTAATGATGGCCCCGGCGATTCACCATGGAAAAATGACCACACTAAAATGAAACCGGAACTTCATGAGCGGAAGTGGGAAATTGATTCCCTTTGCTATCCAGTTCGTTTGGCTTATGGCTTCTGGAAAACGACAGGTGACGATTCAATCATCGACAAGAATTGGATTTCTGCAATGAAACTTGTCTTGAAAACATTTCGTGAGCAGCAGCGCAAAGATGGCACATCTCCCTATTCATTTATGAGAACAACTTCATGGGCAACAGATGGCGTTGTGCTCAATGGTTATGGCAATCCAGTAAAACCGGTTGGATTAATTGTGTCTATTTTCAGACCAAGTGATGATGCAACTATTTTTCCGTTTCTTATTCCTTCAAATTATTTTGCTTTGAGTGCACTAAGACAACTAACGGAAATTTTTAACAGCAGTTGTAACGATAATGAAACGGCAAACGAATGCAAGATGCTCGCTGATGAAATTGAAGAAGCACTAAAAATTTATGGATGGGCAGAACATCTTAATTATGGAAAAATACTGGCGTATGAAGTTGACGGTTTCGGAAATCAACTTTTCATGGACGATGCAAATATTCCCAGCCTTCTTTCACTTCCATATCTTAATGCAATTAATGTTAAAGATGATATCTACCAGAATACAAGAAAATTTTT
>DAIEQP010000056.1 GCA_027347805.1 Ignavibacteria bacterium
AAAAAAAAAAAAAATAAACCGGAAACTGTAGTAATTAAGGAAGATTTAAAATCAAAGGTTGAAAACTATGAGCAAATACTTTGTCCATATTGTTCAAGTTCAAGAGCAGATTCATACAGAAAATCCATGGATATAGTAAAATGTGGCAATTGTGATACTGTTTATCTTAGAACCCGTTTAAAAAAAGAAGCAATGGAATTATTGTATCAATCATATAATACAGATGCACCGCAGATGTTTTTACCTAAAGATCAAAATGAAATTAAAAATAGTTTGCTTCGAAGAGATTATTGGATTAAAGAAATAATGTATTACACTGATAAAAGAGGAAACATTCTTGATATTGGATGTGGTTGGGGCGCTTTTTTAGATAATGCTCGTTTATATGGTTTTGCCCCACGGGGAATAGAGATTACAAAAAAAGGTGCTGATTTTGCCAAAACAAAATTAAATATTAACGCTACAAGCGATCAATTTCTTGATACTGATTTAGAAAAAAATTCGTTTACTGTAATAACGCTTAACCATGTTCTTGAACATTTGCCAGAGCCTCAGAAAGCAGTTGGGAAAGTTTATGAACTGCTTGAACCAGACGGGTTATTTTGTGGAATAGTTCCTAATATCGAATCACTTTGTTCATTCTTTATGGGAGAATCTTGGGAATGGCTTGATCCATTTTACCATTATGTCCATTATTCACCTTCAACTGTAAAAAAACATCTTGAAGGGGTGGGTTTTAAGATAGAAAAAATTTACACAGCATCCGGAGATTATAATCGTACGGAATTAAGTAATGTGATAAAACAATATTATCGCCCAGCCGATAATGCATTCATTCCGGAAATAATAAGAAAAATTGAAGCAAATATGCAGGGAGAAGAAATTAGGTTTATAGCAAGAAAACCTAACCTAGGCTTTCGTCGGGTTAGTAATGAAAACGAATATGAGTTATTAAATTCGATCCAAAGAAATTATCAGGCTTACACGGCATCAATTATAATTCCTGTTTACAACAAAGTAGAGTTCACACAAAAATGTTTGAATACGCTTTATTCAATTAACAATGGACTGAATGATTTTGAAGTTATTGTAGTAAATAATGATTCTTCTGATGAAACAAAAAAATATTTAGATTTTTCACTTAATGAATATCATGATCTAAAAGTAATACATAATTCATCCAACCTTCGGTTTGCCGGTGCATGCAATATTGGGGCTAAACACGCGGAAGGACATTTTCTCATATTTCTGAATAATGATACTGTGCCCCAGGAAAATTGGTTATCATTTGGTGTGAATAAACTTTTGGCTGACCCAAGTATTGGAATAGTGGGATCGAAGCTTTTATATCCCGATAGAACAATTCAACATTGCGGTGTAGAATATTTAACAAATGTTCATAATGAATTTGCTTTATGGCCAGTGCATCGGTTCTTGGGATTAAAAGAGGATGATCCGCTTGTTGAAAGACCTGGCTACGTTGAATCTGTTACAGGTGCGTGTCTGTTCATTTCTAGAAATTTATTTGTCTCGATCGAAGGTTTTGATGAAAATTATGTAATGTATTTTGAAGACCTGGATTTATGTTTCAAAACTTTGAAAGCTGGTAAAAAAATATTTTACGAACCCAAATCCGTTGTAATACATTATGAAGGTAAGTCCACACCGGATGAAGCGCTTAGGTATAAACTTAGTGGTAGTGCCGCAAAACTATTCTATACAAAATGGAAGAAAGAAATAAATGCTTTCTATGAATTGAAAAAACACTCAGCAATTTCGAACACTCATAAATATTCTCTTGAATTCACTCAAATGTTTGAGATTAATAAAAAAACTTTATTGAATTTGATAGACACATCTCGTTATGATGAAGCATCAGAACTGATTAATGAGTTAAAGAAATATATTCCTCAAGATCCATTCATTCTTAGTTGTGAGAATAAGTTAATTCTCTTGAATGATAAGAGTCTATTAAATGAAATGAAAGAAAGTTTTGAACCTATGAATGCTAATTCAAACGCTCCTAAAGTGTCTATAATAACTTTAACTTATAATGCCCTGGGCTATACAAAAGAATTTGTTGAGTCCGTTCAAAAAAATACTTCTTTCGATTATGAAATGATAATTATAGATAATAATAGTACGGATGAAACTCCGGCTTATTTAACGGATTTACAGAAAAATAATAACAACATAAAAGTGTTACTCAACAAAGAGAACATAGGATTTCCTGCAGGGATTAATCAGGGAATTTTAGAATCAAAAGGTGAATATGTTTTAATAGCTAACAACGATATTGTTGTAACAGAAAAATGGTTAGAAAGGTTAATAGAGGTTGCGGAATCAGAGAAAAGAATTGGACTTGTTGGTCCCGTCAGCAATATTGTAAGTGGACTTCAGTTGGATCCAGACGCTAAATACAATTCGATTGAAGAAATGTATTCTTATGCAGCAAGTTTGAAAATGCAAAAAAGAGGAGAGATTTTAAATTTTCCACGCATAGCTTTCTTGTGCACACTTGTTAAAAGAGAAGTGATTGATGCAATTGGAGGATTGGATGAAATCTTTACGCCTGGGAATTATGAAGATGATGATTATTGTCTCCGCGCTCAATTAGCCGGTTTCAAGACAATTATTGCAAAAGATGTTTTTGTTCATCATTATGGTTCAAAAAGTTTTAAGGCTGATGGTGAAGAGAAGTATGCAAAGCGGTTAAAGATTAACATGGAAAAATTCGTTGAAAAGTGGGGGGTGACTCCTGATGAACTTTGGCTGCAGAACAAAACCATTAAGCCTCATCAAATAAATTATCCGATTAATAAAAATTCATTTATAAAATATTTTGAAAGAGCTCGAGTTCATGTAGCTGATAATGAATTAAAATATGCAACTGATTCAATTGAAAAAGCAGTTGAAAACTTTAACGATGATGATTCCTCGATGATTTCTTTTGAAGATGTTCTTGATTTAGCTGGTAATATTTGCCTGGCTGCAAATGAAATTGAAAAGGCGAAATCTTATTTTGAAAAAGAACTCGAATATAATCCGAAATCTTCGTCTGCGTGTGTTGGCCTTGGCGAAATATTCATGATAAATGAACAGTATGATTCTGCTAAAACAATGTTTGAGTGGGCAATAAAAAATAATCCGCAAAATAATATAGCAATAAGCTCGCTTTCAAAAGTTAATGAGGTCCTCGGTTACGAGCTGACTCATTCTTCATTAGTGTGAGAGTTGTATGATACATTTATCTTTAGCAATGATTGTTAGAAATGAAGAAAACCATTTGCGGGGCTGTTTGGATTCTATTAGAGAGGTAGTAGATGAAATTGTTATTGTTGATACAGGTTCAACCGATTCAACAATTGAAATTGCACAGGAATATAATGCAGCTATCTATAGTTTCGAATGGATAAATGATTTTTCTGCAGCGCGAAATTATGCATTATCTAAATGTACAGGTGAATGGATTCTTACTTTGGATGCCGATGAAAGATTAGATGAAAGATCTGTTTCCGAATTGATTAGAATAACAAGCAATAAACAAAAAATCGGTTATTACTGTACAGTAAAAAACTACGACAGCGATACAAAACGAGAGCATTCTATTAGAAGCATAAGGTTATTTGCTAATTTTGAAAAAGCCTCCTATTCTGGAAAAGTATTTGAGCAAATTGATTCTTCACTTCTAGAACAAGGTGTCGCTTTAATCAATTCAAAAATCCAGATTAATCATATCGGATATGATTTCACCAAAGAAGAAAAGGAAGCGAAGGCAAAGAGGAATTTATTCTTATTGCTCGATGACTTTGGGACAAATAAATCTCCTTATGTAGCTTTTCAACTTGGAGTAACATATAACACTTTGCATGATGAAGAAAACGCCGCAAAATATTTTAAGCTGGCAAGCGAATCGGGAAAATTAGACAGACAGTATAGAGCACAATGTTTTACCTTTCTTGCGTTTATTGCACATCAAAACCATAAGATTCAGGATGCCGAAAAGAATATTCATTATTCTCTTAAGGTCGATGACAGACAGCCTTTTGCACATCTGCTTGCTTCAAAAATCTCAGTGAGGAAAAATGAATTGATGATTGCAGAAGAGAGATGCAAACGTGCATATATACTCAATCAGGATTTGTTGAATCGTGGACAGGAATCATCTATTGTAACTATGATTGATCCGGAAGAGGTAATCTATTACGGATTGACTCTGGCAATTCAAAATAAAAACAATCCGAACTATCAGTTTTACCAAAAAGAATTGCATGCATTCTATCATAAAGTTGATGGAGATATTAATTCGAGAAAATCCTTTTTTCTAAAAAAACTTTTTACAAATGCATCATTCGATAAAGAGGATGTAGAAATTGCTCTTGGTTTAATCAATTATAACAACCTCAGTTTTTTTGTCTATATGTTCGGTAATAATCCATATAAACAGCAGGTTTTAATTATAATCGAAAACCTTCTGAAAAAATATCCTGATTCAATAGAAGTTCAAAAAATGTTTGCCAAGCTTCTTGATGAATTTGGAAGAGTAGAAGAAGCCATCCAGTTGTTGGAAAAAATAATAGCTATGCATCAAAGCGATCCGTCTATCTATTTTTATTTGATTACTTATTATTTAAAAATTGGCAAGGAGGATAAAATAAAACCGATTATACTTCAGCTGGAGAAAAAATTTGCTCATGTGCAAGATGTAATGACAAGAGTCCGAACGCTCAAAAGAAAATTACTAATGTTTACTACTGTGCCAATGTAAGGAAATATGAATGAGTTCGATAACTTTATCAATGATTGTAAAAAATGAGGAGAAATATTTAGAAGGATGCCTGGAATCTGTAAAAGAAGTGGTTGAGGAAATTGTAATTGTTGATACCGGTTCTACCGACCGAACCATTGAGATTGCCAAAAAATATGGGGCAAAAATTTACAGCTATGCATGGCAAAATGATTTTTCGGAAGCAAGAAATTTTGCACTAAGTAAATCAACCTGCGATTGGATTTTATATTTAGATGCTGACGAAAGATTGGAAATGAATTCAATCAAAGAAGTTAAAAAACTAACGAGCTCAAAAAATAATACGGCGTTTTATTGCACAATCAAAAGTGTAGATAAAGAAAATGGAAGGGATAATTCGATACTCTACCCAAGATTGTTTTCTAATGATAACAGAATAAAATTTACTGGCAAAGTTCACGAACAAATTATTCCTTCGATAAAAGAGTATAATATAAACCTTCGTCATTCCAATGTTGAAATCATCCATCTGGGTTATAATATATCCCTTGAAGATAAAAAGCAGAAAGCAAAACGCAATTTGAATTTATTGCTGGAAGAGTATAAAGAAAATAAATCCGCGTATTATGAATATCATCTCGGGGTAACATATCAAATTCTTGAAGATGATGATAATGCTATAAAGTATTTTGAATTAGCATGTGCCGGTAATGAGCTGATTAAAAATTTGCGTGCGCAATCATATTCTTCGCTTGCTTTAATATACCAGAACCAGCATAATATCGAAGAAGCTGAAAAGCATATTAAGAAATCGTTACAGATGGATAACCAGCAGTCGTTTGCTAATTTGCTTGCGTCTAAGATTCACTTTAGAAAAGGGGATTATAATTTGGCTGCTGAAGAATGCAGACACGCACTGCGTTTGCATAAAAAACCTTCCGGACGAAATGTTGAAAACTGGCAGAGTATATTTGTTGAACCTGAGGAAATAATTTGTTTTGGAATTACAATTGCACTTCAAAGCAACAATGCTGAAAATTATCAGTCATATACACGGGAATTGTTTAAGTTGTATGTTGGCATTTATGGGGCTAAATCAACAATGGTAGCAATGGTAAACAAAGTATTTGCCGGTCAATCTCTTGTTTCTTCAGAAGTCGAATTGCTGATTGGTTTAATAAACGACTACAATAAAAATGTTTTTCTTCTGCTATTGGAAAACTGCAGCGATAAAAAAAGTGTTTTACATGTAGCGGAGAAATTGAATTCCATGTGCCCGAATGATATTGAGAATAAAAAGTTTCTGGCAAAAACATATGACGCAGCGGGAGATCTTACAAATGCAACTTTAATTATGGAAGATGTTGAAAAAGAAATTGATTCGGATCCATCTATATATTTTTATTTGATTTCATTCTATGTAAAACAAGGATTGCTTCAAAAGTTGAATTATCCTCTTCAGCAGCTGGAGAATAAATATTCTCATATTGTTGAAGTTAAAACACGGCTAGATTTAATTAAACAGAAATTAAATCTCGTTCTCGAAAAACAGAATTAAACGTTCTATTTATTAATATATCGTTTATAATTTCTTGCCAGACTCTTTACCATTCCTCAAATAACTATTCATAAAAAAAGTTGAATCAAAATACTAAACTTTTTTTTTGGCGCTACGATAATATGTGTGAGATAAATAATCTCAATAACAGTCGGGCAAGGATGCCTGACATATTCAAACAAAACAAGGAGGTACAAAATGTCATTCTCAGTTAACTCAAACCAAGGCGCAGCAGCAGTTTATAATGCATTAGCAAAAACACA
>DAIEQP010000071.1 GCA_027347805.1 Ignavibacteria bacterium
TTGAAAAAGAAATGGATACACGGAAAAGGTATTGCACACCCGAGAGAAGATCACGTTGCAATGAATGGAGAATACGCTGACGATAAAGGAATCTTTACTCTTCCTGATGGGACAAAAACAGAAGCACCGGGACTAACTGGAAAAGCTAAGCATGATATTAATTGCGGATGTACTTTCATCTATGAACTGACCAAATAATTTCTGATGAGTTACGGAAAGAAATTTCTGTAAACTTTAGCAAACCTAGAATTTACTTTTCCACCAACAAAATCAACAAGCTTCTTTGGTATTTCTGAGCGACATCAGAAAAGACTGACAACCGGTCACGCCCGGGATAACAAGTGAATCAGAAAATAATAATGGAGAAGTAACATGAAGTATTTAGAATGGTTAAAAAAAGAACTTGGCGAAGAAAAGTTTAATAAACTATTCCCTCAGGGATCTGAAATCTTGAAGGCAATGGAACCTCTTGCTGAGAAAAAAATAATTGAGGATGACGGGAAGTTAATTCCTTATTCTCGATTTGAAGAACTCAACACGAAGAAAGCAGAACTTGACGCACAGCTCACAAAGGCTAACGACGATCTGAAAAAAGTTCAAACTGACTATGACACACTGAAAAATGAAAAAGAAGGTGCAAAGAAAACAGTTGATCAGCAGATCCTCGACCTCAACAAAAAAATTGAAGACCTTACAAGTGGTCTGACTCAAAAAGATCAACAACTGCAAATCTCTGGTAAACGTTCCATGGTGGAAAGTATGTTCAGAAGCATGAAAGCTAATGAGCAATATCTTCCAACCTTGCTGCGTGAATTTGAAGCTAAGCACCCACTTGATAAGCTCGAAACAGTTGATGGTAAGATTAAAGATGCCGAGACAATTTTTAAACCGTTCCAGGAAAACTTCAAACCATTATTTGGTGAAACTCAAAGAATTGGTTTCCCTCCAGCTCCGCCAAATTTGAAAGACGGCGAGTTATACACTGCAGAGCAGCTAAACTCAATGTCGAAAGATCAATTGAAGCAGAACTGGGAAAAAGTTGAAAAATCTATGAATGCAATTTCACAAAATAATTGAGGTGTATAATGGGATTCACAAATTTTATTCGAAACGTTTGGGCAGCAAGCATTGAAATGGCGCTTCAAAAAGTGCTGGTTTATCAGTCTGTTGCCAACACTAATTACGAAGGTCAATTGCAGAATCTTAACGATGAAGTAACCATCCTTCAAATTGGTAAGCCAACTGCAAAAGCTTATACAAAAGACGCAGACATTGCAGCTCCTGAAAAAATCAATGATGCAGCAGCAAAGTTGAAAGCTGATCAGGCTTATTACTTTAACTTTGCTGTCAACGATGTTGAAGCTGTGCAGAAAAAACAAGAATTACTGGCTGCATGCACACAGGAAGCTGGTTATGCTTTTGCTGATGCTGTTGACCAGTATATGGCTGGTTTATATGCACAAGCTGGTCTAACACTTTACAGTAACGATACTCCGGCTGATGTTACATCACTTAACGTTGATGATATATTGCTAGAAGCTGCAGAAAAGATGAGTGAAAACGATATTCCGAAACAGAATCGTTTTATCATCATCCCTGATTGGTTCTGTACAAAAATGATTCTTGCCGGTCTCGCAGTTAAAACACAAAACGACGCTTTATATGATAACTCTGTAATTGCAAGACGACATAATTTTGACATCATCGTCAGCAATAACGTTTCAAAAAATTCTACTAGCTGGGATAAATCAAGAATCATCGCTGGTGTTCGCGGTAAGTCTTTCACATTTGCTGGTGTAATTAGTTCAGTTGAAGCATATAGACCAGAAAAGAGATTTGAAGACGCTGTAAAAGGTCTTTACATCTTTGGTGGAAAATGTGTTCGTCCTGATCAGACACTTGTTCTTTATGCAGATAAAACAGCCGAGGTGTAACGTGAAAAAATTCATTTGGATGCTCTTCGCTATTTTCATCGTGCTAACCAGTGTTCTGGAAGCACAGAATAAGGTTTACAACATCTACAAAAACAAAGCTGGGAACGAAGCAAAAGCGCCCAGCTACAGTGAACCTTTGCCGGTTGCAACTCCTGTGGCTATGTATTATAAAGCTGCATACACTCCAACTCTCTCAACAGAAGTTGATACAATTACAGCTCCAACAAGTACGACACTTTTCTGGAGCTTTAGTGTAACTCCTAATGATACTCTGGAGTGGTCGCTATCAGGCAGTTTTACCAACCCACAAAAAGTTATAACGGCTGGTACTGATGGCTTTACGAATTTTTCTGTTTCAAGTTTTCCCGCAGTTTATTTGAGGCGAGTCGGTGTAGGTACGGTAACCTACAGTTATAAAGCTTGGGGCTACTAACTGGTAGGCTTCAAGCATTTCACATGATGTTTAATTGCTGGCCTGTTGTGCCAGCAAAATTTTCAAAAATAAATTTGATGAGGTTAAAATGGCAGTAACAACAATCACTCCGACCCAATTAGCATACAATACTGCTTCTGCAAGTTTACCAATTACTGGCGGGACTGCTATTGTTGCAGGTAACGAACATAAGATTGCTTACCCTCAAGAAGGAAAGCTTCTTATCATTTTGAACAACACTTATGCCGGTGCTAAAACTTTCACAGTTAAAGCTGGTGATTTTTTGGCAAAAGGACAGGGTGATCTCGAGATTTCTCTGGCTCAAAATGAAGTAAAGTTTTTAGTTGTTTCATCTGATCGATTAAAAGATACTGATGACAATGTTGTAATTGAAGTTGCAGCATCAACAACTGGTTTCATAATGGCATTTTACATGCCTTAACGTTTTTCCTTGTTCTGGTGTTCTGGGTAGTCGTGCTATGTAGGGCGCATGAATTTGCGCCTTACGTTTTTGAAAAAATAAAAGGAGAAATGTTATGCCACTTGAAAAATGTCATCATTGTAACGAACGAGTTAATCCTCGTTTAATGAAATTACATCTCAAAAGTTGTCCTGGATATCGTCGCAAAATCAAAAACGGTTTTATCAAAATAGAAAAGCCGGAAGATCTTGAACCTCTAAACGAAGAACTCAAACAGACCGAAGGTTCAGAATCTACAGCCGAAGAAACCACCGGATCAATTGAGACTGAAAATATTCAGGAAGATTTAGCTGAAGAGCAAACAGAATCTGAATCAGTTGAAGAAACAGAAAAGCCGGAAGAAAAAGCAATTGATGAACCAAAGAAGAAAAAGAAAAAATAGAGGTGACTCGTGTTCATCACTCGCGAAGATGTCAAATCATACATGCAGTTGGCTGCAGCCGATAAGAGCAAAGACGATGCAATAAATCTATTAATCCCAAGTATTATTGCTGAACTTGCAAACGACTGTGGAATTCCTGACGAAGCAATTTATATCCGCTCAGACGAATTAACTTTTTCAGAGAAAGAGATTTCTCTCCCTGTTGGATCAGAAGATGATTTCCAAGAATCCGGGTTCATTCAAAACTCACTGATTGAAATATTTGGATCACGCGTTAATGATGGTTACTATGTTGTGGATGATGTCGGTGCTCTTGAACTTACTTGTAAATTCTCTGGTGCAGAAAAATTTATTGATGAATCTCCGTTAACCAACGATCCAATTACCATCCAGCTGCAAAGAATCTATATTCCAACAGCATTAAAGAAAACAGCGCTCGCAATGGTTGCTTATAGTTTGAACAGAAAAATCCAGGATGGAATTAAAAGCGAATCGATCGGGGATGTTTCAAAATCCTTTGAGATGTCTTATCCAAAACAAATCACTGATCAGATAAACAATTTTCGCCGCGTAAAATGGTAAACGTTGATATACATAGAGCAACAAAAACCGACGGAAGTGCCGGAGCAAAAAATAAAACCTGGGCAAAAGTTTTTAGCGTTGAAGGTACGTTCAGACAGCTCTCCGGATCGAAAAGATTTATCGATTCAGTTAAGAAAAAAGAAATTGTTGCAAAATTTTATTGTGACTACAGAACAGATTTTACAGATAAAGACAGACTGGTATATGACTCAGTTACCTATGATATAACTAATGTCAAGGATCCAAATGAAGAACACGACCACCTTGAGGTCGAATTAGCAAAGGTAAACTAATGGTATCACAATGGCCGAATTAAATAAAACAGAAAAAAAATTGAATATTGTCAGTCTTACTCTTGGGATTGTCCTTGCTGGTATTTTTATCGCTGTTGCGTACTTCTACACTCCAATCATTAATGCAAATACATGGAAGACAAATATTGAAAATAAAATTGAGAACCATGACAAAAAGTTTGAAACAGTTGATAAAGAACTTGAATCACTAAGATACTCTGACAGGAACGCGGAAAAAATTTTGATTGAAATGCAATTCAATCTAAAAAATTATTTGCAGTCAAAAGGATTTCCTTATATCGAAAATCCTCAGATAAATAAAAAGGTGAACGAATGAAAACATTCTTTTCGTGGTTAGGGAAAGCACTAAGTGAGGATAATGGTAATCCTTCTTCAATTAGGATCATTGTCTTTTATGCAGGTGTTCTATGGTCGACAGCTGTCACTGTTGGAATCATTGTTACAATCTTTTGGTATCGAGAATTATGGCTCGCTGTATTGAGTCTCATTTTAACAGGACTATTCACACTGTTGGGTGTGAAGGCGTATCAAAAAAATAAAGAACAAAATGCTTAAGCAGAATAAAATATTGATCGCCCTTTTTATCATCGGTTGTGTTGTTGGTTACGTTCTAAGGTTAGCAACCGCACCAGTTCATAAGAGTAACACGATTGGAATTACGAAAAAAGATTCGACTTATGTTCAAAAAGTGGAACAGCCGAAGGTTAAAAAAGATTCATCATTTTCAATTGTAGTTAAACCCGGGCATCCGGTTATAAGAACCGACAAACTTACTGTTAAAGATTCTCTTGGTCAGAGCGCCAGTGTAACACTCCATACTACCATGGTGAACGATACATTGAACGTGTGGTATGAGCTTGAAATGTTACCGATGAAAATCACTGAAATGAAATTAACTGAAATTATAAAAACCAACTTGGAATATGTTGAGGTTCCATGGTACAGAAACAATTGGTTCTATGGTTTCTTGGCAACAGTCGTTTTACTTGTTTTATCATTAACTAATTGAGATCGGCATGAGGCAAATTAATCAATACGGAATCGAACTAGCAAAAAGTTATGAAAGATTAAGACTTACAGCTTATGATGATGGATCAGGATTTTTGACAATTGGTTATGGTCATATATCTGACAAAAAATATAAAGTTTTATCTGGTGCTGTTATTACAAAAGATTTTGCAAACGAATTATTTATAAATGATCTCAATGAAGCTACTCAATTAATGTGCAATGAACTGGCTCATGAGGATGATTTATCAGATAATCAATATTCTGCTTTGGTGGATCTGGCTTTCAATTCCGGTTCCATGAAAATCAAAAAAGATGGTAAATGGGTGCCGTCTGATTTAATGAACTCTTTGAATGATCATAATTTCCAATTAGCCGGAGAGTTAATTAAATCTCATGACATTTATGCAGGTGGAAAGATTCTCCTCGGATTAAAGAGAAGAAGATTGGCAGAATATTTCCTTTACACAGGTTTTAGAGTCGGCGAATTAGATGCAATCACCTGGACTCAATTCATTCGCAGAGAAGTTGAAAGGATGTTACCATAATGGCAACTGTAAACATCGACGAAAGTGTTTTAGAAAAAATGAGTGAAAAGCTCATCAATGAAGGTCTTGAGCGCGTTGGGATTTTCATGTCTGCGAAGGTTACCGAAAAGATCGGCTCAACCCCTTGGAAAAGATCTGTCGGTGGCTTGCTGGGAAGTGTTTTTTATATCGTTGATAAAGCAAAAAAAAGATGCAGAGTCATTGTCAACAAAGAATACGCAGCGATTCAGGAATATGGAGGAGAGATTACACCAAAACAAAAAAAAGCATTAACGGTTCCTGTCCATCCTGATGCATACGGTAAAACTGCTACCGATTTCCCAGACCTAGTTTTTATTGACCGAAAGGGAAAAGCCCCATTGTTAGTCCGAATCAATAAGACAAAAGGCGGTGTCGAAAAAAGTTTTGATATAATGTTCGTTCTGTCCAAGAAAGTAAAAATAAAACCGACTCCATATTTGGGACCGGCGTTAAATGAAAATCTTGATAAAATAACTGAGGTCTTCGTTGGCATCGCTTGATTATCAAAAACTAAAAGAAGCGATTTATAAGTATCTGGTGACTGATACCAACTCGTTTAAGACAGCGATCGGTGCTTCTTTTTATGATGATGAACCTAACGAGGATGATTATACAAATGGAATTCCTTATCCACATTGTATTTATTCTCTTCTACCTGGTGAGCTGGATAGAGACAGTTCCGCAAAGTACGAGAAACCTGTTATTCGGTTTACTTTTTTTGATGATCAGGGAGATTCATCCAGAATAACAAACCTAGCTGCTTTACTTGATGCAAGATTTGATGAATGCGAGTCGGGATTGAACGCATTGGCTATGAATCCGGACGATGAGCATGATCTTGGAGTTGCAGGAATGACAATTCTTGATGTCAGAAGAATAACAACACTATCCAATTTGATGAAAACAGATTTAGGCAATTGGCAACTGCCAGTCGATTACAGAATAGAAATTCAAAGAACTTAAAAAGTGAGGTAACAAAATGGCAAAAATAAACGGCAAACTCGTAAAACTTTCTTTCAGCGGTTCCGATGTTCCTTTCAAATCCGATAAGGTAAAACAAGTTTACAAAAAAGCTGATGTCACCGACAACGGCAGTACGAATGTTGAAGAGCAGACAACCCGTTACACTGCCGAAATTGAAGTAAGCGGATTTCTTTATAAAGCCGGAGAGAAACAAAATGGTAAAGGATTAAAGCTGACTTACAATTCCGTTGATTATAAAACATCAGATTTGAGCTATGAAGAAACAGCCGACACTCACGAAACTCCTGACGGTTCAACTTCCGGTGAAGGGACAGACATAGCTGCAAGTTTCTCAGCAAGGAAAATGACTGCTAGTTTTTGGCAGGAAGACACCGTTGTGGATGCGCCTCTTGGTGCAGCTCACGCAGCCACTTTATTATTTGCTACCGGTGTTAGTGCTGTTAATTCGGCTCTGACTCTTGAG
This sequence comes from Ignavibacteria bacterium, assembly GCA_027347805.1. GTDB lineage: Bacteria > Bacteroidota > Ignavibacteria > Ignavibacteriales > Melioribacteraceae > Stygiobacter. Next base: position 7,151 of record DAIEQP010000071.1, read on the forward strand.
AGCAAAGATATTGATGGTGAAATAAAGAATGATCAAAAAGTAACCGTTGCTGGTTTCTTCAAAGGAACAGTAACTGAAACTTCTCTTGGTCTTGCTGTTGGAACAAGTGCTACAGCTACTTTGACTTTGGCTGACGGATCTACAACTGATAAAGAAGTAACCGGGACAGCAATACTGGCCAGCAAAAAGATTTCTGCAAATGTAAACGGTGCTGTTGAATTGACTTATAATTTTAAATTCTCTGGTTCAATTACTGAAAACATAAAGAGCTAAAGATGAACACGATTAAAATAAATGGGAGAGAACTTATTCTCTCCCCACGTAAATCAGGTGATGTTTTGCAATTAGTTGAAGCGACCCAAGATCTTGAACAAACAAACACTTTAGGAATGATTACAGCTGCACAGGTTGTGAATGATTCTTTAAAAGCGACTTATATGAATATTATGGCAGGATTCGATCAGCTCGGTTGGATTAAAAAATTCAAAAAGATAAAAGAAACAAAGGATTACGTTAAATACAAACTTGGTGCAACAACATATTTAATCAATGAATTAACACAGCAAGAGTTATCTGATGCGTGTCAAAATGTATTTGATCTGGAAGGTATAAAAAAAAAAGAACCTCTGAAGGATCAGGAAAACCCATAGGACGAAATGTTGCAAAGGGTATGATCTCAAAGCATTTTGGAATACCGCTGGATAAAGTTGAAGATGTTTCAATAAAGGATTATCGACTAATGCTATTTACAATTTTTAACGACGCTGTTTTACAATCAATGGACCCTTCCGGTTTTAAATTCCAGGATGATGAGGAAGAATATAACGCTCTCGAAAAAGAGCATCGTGCAATGTTTCCGGAGAAATATAACTGATGGAACGCGAAGTAAAAGTTGGGTCTGCATATTTTGATATAATTGCTAAATCAGAGCAATTAAAATCAACTCTTAGAGCCTCAGAGGCAGATGTTCATCGTGCAGCCAAAAACTTCGAAGATGCATTCAGGAACGCAAAACTCGATATTGATAACCGCATACTTACGATGCGATTTAGTCAATTACAGGGTCTGCATAAAGCATTAATGGTTCAGCTTAATCAAAAGATTAAACTCGATGCTGATGTTGCATCCATCGAACGAACCAGAATAGCAATTTCCAGCGTTGAAGATGCTCTTGGTAAGATGAATAGACGCTCAAACAATTTTAGTGGCGTTGGAATGAGTTTTAACAGAATCATTCAGGATTCTGCATACGTTACCCAAGGTTTTGGTTTTTGGATTAATGCAATTGGTAACAACATCACAAATTTTGCTGAGAACATTCAATATGCCAGAGCCAGAGGAGATTCGTTTAAGTCGATGCTCTCTGGAATGTTCACGGGCGTTAACTTGTATATAATGATCCTCAGTGCTGCAGTTTCCATTATAACTGCATTTGCAAATGCTAATAGAGATGCAAAAGAGTCACTGAAATTTGATTTAACAGGATTAATAGGCGACCTCAATGCCTACGCTGATTCCATCAAACAAATAAAAAATGAATTAAGCGGCCTGAGCAATGTTGATCTTGGTAAAACTATTGGGGAACTGAATAAAAAACTTAGTGAATTAAATTTCAAAAAAGATGCGGTAGGATTTGTTGGTGCACTTAAATCTGGCGGTCCAATCGGTTCCTTATTGGCAAAAATATTTTTTCCTGACCCAGATGAAATAAAGAAAGAAAGTAAGAAAACATCTGATGCTCTTGAAGCTGCCAATGCTGAGTTAGTTGGTCGTAGTTATTCTAAATCGTATAATTTCATTAAAAAAAGGGTAGAGGAATTACAAAAGGATTTTTATGCAGGGAATACGGCGCTTGCACCACTAATCAAACAGCTTAAAAAACAGCTTCAAGAAATTGATGATCTACTCGACCCAGACGAACAGAAAAAAGAGCTTGGAGTTCTTCAACCGTTAATATCGAAACTCGACACATTAGAAAAATTAAAACCTTTCGCCAAAACTCAGCAACAAGCAGTTGATTTACAGCAAGCAATTAATTCTGTGAATAAAGAGCTTGATGACATGAAGGCAAAAATTAAAATTATGGCGGAGGGCAGGAACACAAGTTTAACAGATCTACCTGTAAAGGGTGCTGATAAGATTTTCCAGTTTAATAAAATGAATGAAAAACATCCTGGCAAAATGTGGGATACCGATGTATATCAGGAAAGTGAACCATTCAGAAATGTATTAAAAAGAATTGATGAAGATATTAAAAGAGATGAGCAAACATTTATAAGTTTTTCAAATACAATCTCATCAGGATTAATCAGCGGTATTTCTGCAGGTGAAAGCTTTATAAGTATTCTCGGAACCATCCTCATTCGTTTAACTGAAATGGTAGCGCAAGCACTCATTTTCGAATGGATATTTAAAATGATTGCCCCAGCCGGTTTGAAAAGTGGTGGAATGTTCCAGGGGATTTTTGGAAGGGTATTAACGCAAACATCAATACCATCATCAACTTTTAGTGGTGAAAATGTATCACTGAACACCATGAACTCTGCAATTGGAGGAAAACTTGATTCAATAAACGATTCTCTCCAAGCAAATACAGTCAACAATCTAAGAGGCAGAAAAATAGTGGTGCCGATTTATTTGGATCGAAGACAGGTGGGAATGGCTGTAACTGAAATTCAGGATGAAATGGACAGAGGTAATGTTCAAGGAGTAAGAGGATGAAGGTAGAACATTATTTTAATAATACATGGAATGATATTTCAGATTATGTAGAGAAAATTGACTCTCTACCGCGAGCAATGAGAAATAGAGACTATTCATTAAAAGGAGAAATAGTATCAATTGACATTGCTATAACAATAAGAGACGACGCGAATTATAATGATACTTTTGTATTTGCATCGGGGGATAAATTTAGGTTAAAAGATAACAATGATACAATAATTTGGAATGGACAGCTCGAGTCTTCACATCATAATTATTTTGCAGATCTATTTGAACTACAAATAAAACCACACTTATTTAAACTACAAAACCAATTTGTAGACTATAATACGCTTCATAGTTTATTTGTTGCTGGTGATGCTGATGAATATTGGATAGATCATTATAATTTTAAAAGTGTCCAATTGCTTTATTGCTTAGAATGTCTATTCACTGCGTGCGGTGTAACTCTTACCATTCCAAATGAAATTTATACAACCGCATTATTTACGAGAACAACAGACGGTATAAACTGGATTGAAACTGAAATAACAATAGCAGATTTATATTTCGATGAATATCAACTTTATTGCCTTAACCAAAGTGTTACAGTTTTATATACAGAAATTGACAACGTTGCTAATGACTACATAGGATCAAAAATAAAATGTTGGGATTTGGTATCACAAATATTAAAGGCTACAAAACTAACTTTGCTGCCTGATGGAGATGATGGTTACTTATTAAGTTTTAACACAGGGAATTATACAATAAATGATGATGATACTTTTGAATATGACTTAACTGCCATTAGTGACCAAATTGATCAAGATGGACTGGGTTGCCGATACATGGCGCCATTGACATTATCACCATTAAGATTAGGAAGGTCCGGATTTTATACAACTCCAAAAACACTAATAGCAACACCGGGAACAGTTGGCAAAGGTGGCGAATTAACAGTCCTTAGTAATTTCGCTATAATTTTTTCTGACGCCAAAAATAGAGTGAGTGGTTTTAACGATGATTTTGAAGAAAGAATTGGTTACATATATTTAAGTGGTGATTTAATATTTAGCAATAATTCTCCTAATGCCACCGTCAATTTAATTGCCAGCGAATTTGCCTATAAAGCAATGCCTCACACTTACGAAACCAGATTGACAAATTATGAAAGTATATTTAATACAATAGAAGATCATAAGGTCGATCCAGTTTGGGAAAACTCTGAAATTGTTCAGGAGATAATCTAATGGCAAGTACTGTATTTCCACCCGGAGTCCCAAGCTTTTTACCGCAAAATTCACAGACAAGAATTTATTTATATAATTCAAAATTCCTGACTTTTAAGCTGAATGAAAAAGTCGCGAAGATGTTTGAATCTCCAATCTCCGATGTAGGGAAAAGGACGTGGAAAACAAAGGGGTCTTATGCTACCTTTGAAATATTAGTGCACCTTTTTAAATTCGATCAAAATCCTTTATCATCTCCGTATAACACAGCAAAATCAGTTGCTTCATTGTATCTGCAGCATGAAGATACAGACGTTTCTTTCTATCCGTTCTCGGGATCAACAGGCGAAGGATTACCATTGCGGAAAGTTGCATCAAATGACCCGGTGCTTTGTCATATCGCCAATATAGATTTTGATTTTTTAGAACGAGCCGGTAACATGTTTGATGTTTGCAAAATCACTTTTATAACTAACGAATTTTATGATTTATCAAAATTAATTTTAAATCCAGCATGAGCACAGTATTTGGTGAACAGACAGCTTTAATTGAATGCGGCGAGGTTTCATTGACTTTGGACTATTGCATAGTTGAGCCAAACTTTTTGAAACCCGTTGCAATCATGCATGAGTCAGTTTTAACCGGTAAACGCACATGGTCACGAAATGAAAGGTTTGTTGAGTTTGAAGTTATGATATACTTATTCAAATACCCTGACGGAGGAAAGGCAGTTTTAAATTCTCTGCTTGCAATGGAAGATCAGGAGGTAAATTTTTTTATGCACTCAGATGGATTTTTAACACAATTAATGTGGCTTGTGGGAATAGATGTATTCGCTCTGATTAAACCATATTCGAAGGATGTTGCAATTTTATCATTAGCTAACAAAAATTATCTCAGATTGTCATCCGGGCCGGTTCTTGATGATGCAACTGGTCAGCCGATACTTGATGACAATAGTGGCAATGAAATAATAGGTGATGGAATAACGATATGAAAAAATTAATATTAATTATAGTATTTATTGTTTTAACTGGATGCATTGGTGCACAGGGTGGCACAGCGTGGAGCAGTTATCCTCGTGTTACATCTCTTTCAGACAATGACGTTTTCTTAATGTCCAGAGCTTTAGTGATGAAAGGATTTTTATATTCATCACTGCGCAGCTCTTTGAGAACTACTTTTGACACTGCTTATGTTAGGAAGAATAAAACCAACACCATCGATTATGACTGGTATTTTACAAAGTACGTTTCAATCAGGTATCCTCTTACTCTCGGTCAGGAAAATTATCCAGGTGCGTTGAAGATCTCCGCCGGTCAATCGCAGAGTGCCGGTTATGTGGAACTTACAACAAATGCAACGACAAACCGGAGTATATTATTCCCTGACGGAAATCCGGAAGACTCAGTGGCTTATAGAGGTTGGGTGAGGGATTCATTAAATCGAATCAACATCAATGGGAAGTTTATAATCAATTCTTCCGGCAATATCACCAAGATTAATAACGTTGCTTATTCATTTCCTTCGGTTCGATTGGCTGATTCGTTTTTATATGATTCACTGGGAAACGGTAATCTCAAATGGAAAAAGACTCCAAGTTCATCATTTGATTCCACAAAATATTATTCTCGCATAAACATGCAGACTTCTGGTGGTGCGCAGTTACATTGGAATAATTTAACAAATAAACCAGACGCTCTCGCGGACGGTGCAACAAAAGGTATTTCTGCTTTTTATGCA
>DAIEQP010000078.1 GCA_027347805.1 Ignavibacteria bacterium
CAGCGATTGTCATACAGATTTTCACAAGGGCAAGTTTGGTAATGATTGCCAGAAATGTCATGTGACTTCCGATTTTAATTTAGTTAACAAAACAGCTTTCGATCATTCTAAAACAAATTATGCTTTAGCAGGAATGCATGCTTCTGTTGAATGTTCAAAATGCCATGGAAATAATTTATCATCTAAACCTGCACATGATTATTGTAATAGCTGCCACAAAGATTTCCATAAAGGACAGTTCAAAAAAAATGATCGATTGATCGACTGCGCAGAGTGTCATACTGTGCAAGGATTTTCTCAGTCACTATTCACAATTGAAAAGCACGCTAAAACCAAATTCGAGTTAATTGGAAGTCACTTAGCAGCAACATGTAAAACATGCCATAAAACAGGAGAAGATTGGAATTTTAAATTGGATTCTTCTAAATGTGTGAATTGCCATATGAATATTCACAAAAACGAGATTTCTCAAAAATTCATGGGAAATTCAAATTGCGAGTCGTGTCACAATCCGGAATCCTGGAGTAAAGTAATTTTCGATCACGATAAAACTGAATTTAAATTAATCGGCATTCACAAACGTACCGAATGCTCTAAATGTCATCTTGTTATAAAATCTGGTGAAAAGAATTTATTGTTCTCTTCACTTAGCACAAATTGTGAAAGTTGTCATAAAGATATTCATCTTGGGCAGTTTGGAAATGAAAATAAAACTGATTGCAGCAAGTGTCATACATCAGAAAATTGGAAGCCTGTAAAATTTGATCATGCAAGCACTAGATTTCCCCTTGATGGTGCCCATAGAAATGTTGAATGCAGAAAATGCCATAAACCGGAAATCAATAATCAAAGGCAGTTCATCAACTATAAAATAAGAGAGATAAAATGCGCCGCGTGTCATTCATCATAATTTTATTGTTGATTGCTGGTAAACTATTGGCACAATCACCACACGGTAAAAATTTCAGTATAGATTGTGCACAGTGCCATAACACTTCTGGATGGAAAGTTCTAAGGAGTGATGTAAAGTTTGATCACAATAAAACAAACTTTCCTCTAAAAGGGCAGCACTTAACAATTGATTGCAATACATGTCATACATCGTTAATATTTTCGGAAGCTAAAACTGATTGCGCCAGTTGCCATAAAGATATTCACAAGAATACTGTTTCCAAGGACTGTGCTAAATGCCACTCACCGCAATCGTGGCTTGTGCAGAATGTAAACAGTATTCACAGACAAAGCAGATTTCCATTGGTTGGAAACCACCAAAACCTTGACTGCAAACTCTGTCATGCTAATTACCAAACACTTAGTTTTGATGTAAAAGGAATTGAATGTTATGACTGCCATCGTAAAGATTTTGAAGCAACAAAAACTCCAAGTCATATTTCAGGGAATTTTTCAAAAGATTGCCAAACATGCCATAATCTTACAAATCTTAGGTGGAGTTCTGTAAACACAACTCATGAGTTTTTCCCGCTTACGGGAGGGCACGCAATTGGAAATTGTTTTTCTTGCCACAGGGTTGGAAATTACACCGGCTTGTCAAAAGATTGTTATTCTTGTCATTCTAGCAAATATTCAATGACAAGTAATCCAAATCATACAATGGCAAAATTTTCTACAACTTGCTCGCAGTGCCATACAATAAATAGCTGGAAACCATCATCGTTCAATCATGCGCAGACAAATTTTATTTTAACTGGAAAGCATCAGAATCAATCATGTAATTCATGCCATGCATCTCAATACAAAGGAACTTCATCGGTCTGCTATAATTGCCATAAACCAGATTACGATGCAAGTAAAAATCCAAACCATGTTTCCTCAAAATTACCGACAACTTGTGAACAATGTCATTCTACAAACGGATGGTCTCCTGCAACTTTCAATCACGCTAATACAAAATTTCCTTTAACCGGGAAACATAATTCGGTTGCATGTGCAGATTGTCATAAGAACGGGTATTCAAATACTTCTGCAGATTGTTATTCGTGTCATCAAACAAAATATGCACAAACCACCAATCCAAGCCATATCGCAGCAAATTTTCCAACAACTTGTGAGCAATGCCATTCAACAAACAGCTGGACGCCAGCAACATTTGATCATGATGGAAAATATTTTCCTATTTATTCTGGTTCGCACAAAAACACTTGGAATAACTGCGCTGAATGTCATACTACTACAAATAATTTCGGATTATTTAGCTGCACAACATGCCACGAGCATAATCAGGTCGATACAGATAAAACACATGCAAGCATAAATGGTTATACTTACCAGAATACGGCTTGTTTTAACTGCCATCCAACAGGATCAAAAACTGGATCATTTAATCATAACACGACAAAATTTCAATTAATTGGTAGTCATACAAAAGTTGCTTGCCAGCAATGTCATCAATCAGGATATGCGAATACACCTATGGATTGTGCTAGTTGTCATAAATCTTCATATAACAGTTCAAAAAATCCAAACCATACATTGATTGGAATTTCAACCGATTGCGTAAAATGCCATACATCAGCAGGGTGGACACCGTCATCATTTACTCATGCTGCAACTGCGTTTGTGTTATCTGGAAAACATCTTACAGCAGTGTGTGAATCATGCCATAAAGGAAAGACAACGGGAACAAGTGCGATTTGTTTTAATTGCCATAAATCAAATTATGATGCAAGCACAAATCCAAATCATGTTGCTTCAGGATTTCCAAATACATGTGAACAATGTCATTCAACAAATGGATGGTCGCCTGCGTCATTTAATCATGCAAGTACAAAATTCCCATTAGTCGGAAGTCATACAAAAGTTGATTGTCAGAAGTGTCATCAAAATGGTTATGTAAATACACCTATAGATTGCAGGAGTTGTCATCAGTCGTCATTTGATAATTCTAAAAATCCAAATCATGTTCTGGTTGGAATTTCTGCCGATTGTGCAAAGTGTCATACACCGTCTGCATGGGTTCCATCATCTTTCAGTCATTCAGCGACTGCATTTGTACTTTCCGGGCAGCACTTAAATGTAAAATGTGAAGCATGTCATCAGGGGAAAACGACAGGAACAAGTCAGCTTTGTAATAGTTGTCATAACTCGGCGTTCTCTGCTTCAAAAAATCCTAACCATGTGCAGGTTGGAATTTCTACTGATTGTGTTAAATGCCATAATTCGACTGCATGGGTTCCATCAACATTTTCACATTCAGCCACTACTTTCATATTAACTGGAAAGCATTCTACGGCAACATGCGAATCTTGTCATAAAGGAAAGACATCCGGAACAAGTTCTATTTGTTATAACTGCCATAAACCTGATTATGATGCAAGTAAAAATCCAAATCATTCCACAGGAGGATTTCCAACAGCTTGTGAACAATGCCATAAAACAAGTGGATGGTCACCAGCTACATTTAATCATTCAACCACTCCATTTGTGTTGACCGGGGCTCATTTGACTGTTACATGTACAAGCTGTCATAAAACGGGTTACAATGTTGGTCAAACTCCAAGTGCATGTTACGGATGCCATCAAGCAAAATTTACTGCTACAACAAATCCGAATCATGTTACTGCAAAGTTTATAACTGCTTGCGAGCAGTGTCATTCAACAAGCGCATGGTCACCGGCAACATTCAATCATTCAACAACTCCATTTCCATTAACAGGGGCCCATATTAACGTTACTTGTGCAAGCTGTCATAAAGTCGGGTATAATGTTGGTCAAACACCAAATGCATGCTATGGATGTCATCAGTCTGATTACACAGCAACAACGAATCCCAATCATGTTACAGCGAAATTTCCAACAACTTGTGAGCAATGCCATTCAACAAACAGTTGGACGCCGGCAACATTTGATCATGATGGAAAATATTTCCCTATCTATTCTGGAAATCATAAAGGTAAATGGAATACTTGCGCAGATTGCCATAACGTATCATCAAATTACGCACAGTTTGAATGCATCAATTGCCATGAACATAATAAGACTAGTACAGATAAAGATCATCAAAATGTGAGAAACTATGTTTATCAAAGCAGTGCCTGCTATACGTGTCATCCTAAAGGAAAAAATTAATTCTGAGAGTATTGTTTGAAAAATAACCTGTTTAATAAATGTTTTATTATTTTGTTTTTGTTAACTACTCTTTCTTCAGCGCAAATCATTAAGTATGAAAGAAGAGAAGGGACAGTTTCTTACGTATCTATTCAACACATCTATGTAAAATTCGAAAATACAGATTCGATTCACATTGGAGACACTTTGTTTATTCCAAATGCAGGATCAGAAATACCAGCAGTAAAGGTGAAATTTATTTCTAGTAAATCCTGTGCAGGAGAAAATATTTCGAGACTAGTATTGAAACCAGAAGATAAGCTGATTGTACATTTAAGAATCACAGAACAAAAAACACAAACAACAATTTCCGCTGCCGACACAGTAGGAAAATCAACATCAGAACAAAAAATAAATCGGCCTAAGCTGCAAAAGAAATATTCAAGAAAAAATACCTGGGGAAAATTTTCTGTTCAATCATTATCCAGTTATTCCAATATAGAGAATAGCAGTGACCAGAGATGGAGATATTCCTCATCTTTTAATGCTGATAGTATTGGTGGCAGCGGATTTTCTTTCTCCAGTTATCTTTTTTTCGCATACAACAATAAAGATTGGACCGAAGTAAAGAATCACATTGGCACTGCATTAAAAATATATGATTTTTCTATTGGTTAGACATTTAGAAATAAAGATAAAATCTGGTTAGGCAGATATTTAAATCCCAAAATTTCAAATGTTGGATCAATTGATGGTCTTCAATATCAAAAGCAATTAGGCAATTATTATTTGGGTGCGGTTGTTGGTTCTCATCCTGATTTTTCCGATTACGGTTACAATATAAAGATGTTCGAGTACGGCGGATACTTTGGACGGATTGATACTTTTGCAACATCACAAATGGAGAACACTGTTGCATTCATGAATCAGACTAATAATTTTGTAACAGACAGGAGATATTTATATATCCAGCATTCCAACAACTTGATTTCTAATGCAAATATTTTTGCTTCATCAGAATTTGATCTCTATCAAAACGATAATGGAGCTATTACAAATAAAATCAATCTCACAAGTCTTTACGTGAGTCTTTATTTGACTCCATTTAGATTTGTTTCACTTTCTCTTTCATTTGATGCAAGAAGAAATACAATATACTATGAGACATATAAAAATTATTTGGAGAGTTTGCTTTCAAATGAATTAAGAAAAGGTTACAGGGCTACTCTTTTTCTTAGGCCGGTAAATAATATTTTTATTTCAGTAAATGGCTGCTACAGTTTTCAACCAGGTGATCCAAAACCTTCGAATAATTATGGAGCAAATTTCTATTATTCACAAATTCCAATTCTAGAAGTTTCGACAAGTATTTCTTATTCAAAACTTAGTTCAAGTTATACGAACGGAACAATTTCGGGAATAAGACTAGACAAATATCTAAACTCACTTGATCTGAATTTGTCTATAAACTATCAGCGCATAAAATATGATTTTGAATCTGATATTGATCCAATTGTTCAGGATATTGCTTCGGGAGAAATATCTATTAAATTACCATTCGATTTATACTTCGGGCTGAACTATGAGGGAGTTTTTGAAAAAGTTAATACTTACAGTAGGTTTTATATTGATCTCACAAAAAGATTTTAGTAAGTGAATATCAGTGATTAATTTTCAGAATACAGTTCTCATAAAACTTAATAATAGTTTCAAGATTAAATAAATATTTCCCATATCACAGGAAATAATTTATTAATTTCATTCAAAGATATTCTCATTTTGAATGAAAGGGTTAAAAGCTTCAACCATACTAATTTGGCTCCTTGGAGTTTTTCAGGTCTATTTAGCCCAACAAAATATTTCGAAAACTGATTCGAAATATCACTTCTTCTTTTATCATACTTCTTTTAAGCAGGATATACTTAAAGTAAATGTAACTACGTCTGGTAAAGCTCTAGCATCTGGTAAGAATCTCTTTTCATTTGATGGTAATCAATGGAATGTCCCCAAAAATTTAACTGAACTTGATGATATTTATAGTTTTTATTCTGATAGTAAAGGTACGTTAATTGCCAAACGCATATTTCCCCTTAATTATTCAAAGCTATTTAATTATGAAAATCAAAAAATGTCTGAACTTATGCATCCATTCGGTAATGAGATCATCTCTTTATATCGGGATAAGAATGGCGTTATTTATCTTGGGGGAGATCGTGAATTTGCCAGAAGTACTGCATATGGATGGAAATTTATCGTATATCCACCAACTTTATACGCAATAGAACAAGTTCTTGCTCTTGATACAAACAAAATATGGACTCGCTCTACTAAAGGAGGACTATTTTTCTTTGATGGAATCCAATGGAAAACATTATTTGAGCAAGGTCAGATAAAGATGTTTGTGCATCTTCATTCAGACTCTCTATTGGTTTTGACAGATAATAAAATATTCTTATTAAATAATAATGAGAAAAAAGAAATAGTCAGCAATTCTCTGCTTAAAAACGTGAATATAATAGGTGCGGCAAATATAAATTCAATATATGGTATTGGTGATAAAGGATATTTTATTCATTTCGATGGCAAAAAAATCAGTCAGATATATACACCTGTCGAAGAGAATTTGAATTCAATAAGTATTACTGGGATCAATGAAGGTTTTGTATCGTGTAACAGCGGAATAATTTTTAAGTTCAGTCTCGACTCACAGAATTCAAATGAATATTTCAATTTCGGATTTCAATCCATTAAACCAGTGCAATATGCTAAAGATATAAATGATAATTACGGTGTTGCAATAAGTGATTTCAATAATGATCAATTCCCCGATATTTATTCAGTTAATATTTATGACATGAATAAACTTTTGATCAATGACATGAGTCAAAAGAATAATATTACCTTCCATGATTTAGCAAGCGAGTGGAATGCAACGGGAATTTCAAATGGTGATAAAACTCTTACAAATTCTCCCAAATTACAACTTGGAGTAAATGCTGCTGATATTGATAATGATGGTTTTCAGGATATTCTTATTTCAAGCCTGTTAGGGCAAAATAAACTGCTAATTAATACTGGGAACAAAAGTTTCAGAGACGTAAGTGTTCAGAGGGGTATCTCATGGAATTCAAATGATAGGACTAATAGTATTATAGTAGGTGATGTGAATAATGATGGCTGGCTCGATTTATTTTTTGTTAACGAGTTTTCATCCAACAGGCTATTAATTAATAATGGGAATGGATACTTCTTTGATGTTACTGAGAACTGTGGACTGAAAAGTACTGGCGGATCTAATGGAGCAACTTTTGGAGATATGGATGGAGATGGAAAGTTAGATCTTGTTATTTGTAATTGGGGGAAATCAAATGAATTATATAAAAATATTTCTGATAAATCTGACATCAAATTTCAAAAAATGAAACTGCCCGAACCAGTTAAAATCACTTTTACACAAAAAAGTAATTCAGCTGTATTATTCGATTATAATAATGATGGGTTACTTGATTTGTTTATTTCTAACAGGGGCAGCACTAATATTTTATATGAAAACAATGGTCAATTTTCTTTCGAAGATGTTACAGGTAAAACTATTGGTTATGATTCACTTTTATCTTATAGTGCTACAGCAGCTGATTTCGATAATGATGGTTATGAGGATTTATTTATAACAAATGTCGGAAATTCTAAACTCTACAAAAATATTAACGGTAAAAAATTTCTAGATGTAACTAAAAGTTATGCAGCTGAAATTACAGGATACTGTACTGGCAGTGCAGCAGGAGATATAGACCTTGACGGGGATATGGATTTATATGCTTCCTGTTTTGTAAATGGTTCCAGTAAACTTTTCATAAATAAAATAGAAAATCACAACTTCTTCCTATTGAACATAGAAGGAGTAGAAAGTAATCGTGATGCCGTTGGGGCAAAAGTATTTTTGTATAATGAAAATAGTGACTCAATCATTGGGTATAGAGAATTAAATTGTGGTAGCGGTTACTCATCAGTTAGTTCTAAACAAGTTCACTTTGGAGTTAAAAGTGATGGGTTGTATCGAATTGTAGTATTATTCCCTGCAAGTGGCAAAAAAATAGTGCTTAATAATCTTCATCCTGGTAACATTCTTAATGTCTGCGAAGTAAATGGATCAAGTAAGTTAATAGGTGGTTTTATAAAATTAATAAATAGCAATTTCAAAGATCCTGAAATTCAGCTCTATTTATTGACCTCAGTAATTATGCTTTTAATAATAATATCATCATTTATTTATGGTAATGTTAAATATAAATGGAACAGGGGGATCAATTTAGATTTTCATATAGCTCTTTTCTTTGCATATATCTATATAAGCAGAATTTTAATGTATAAAAATGTATTGCTTTCAACAATTTTACCTTGCGGATTATTAATACTATTAGTTTTACTGATGCACTTGATCTATGATAGATTCATTCTTGCTAAATTGATTAAAAATGAAAGACAAAGAATTAGGGATAAAATTGCGCGGGATCTGCATGATGATCTAGCTTCTACTTTAGGAAGTAGTCTTATATATGCTGATGCTCTAAAAAGAAATTTAGGCAATGAAAATCATGACCAGAAAGAACTAGCAAATAACATTACTACATTACTCAGTGAAGCTTCAGAAGCAGTTACCGATCTGGTTTGGGCAGTTTCACCATCACATGATTCGCTTAATGATCTGATGGCAAGATTGCGTTTCTATATTTCAAATGCATGTCAGAGTAAAAATATTAGTTGTCAGATAAATATTAATCTTGGTGAAAGAGTAATTTTCTTAAATGATGATACAAGAAAACACATATTGCTTATATTCA
>DAIEQP010000091.1 GCA_027347805.1 Ignavibacteria bacterium
TTGATGAATTATCGGATCTTAAATTTAGACTTGCACATTCCGGCAGCAGAATGGTAGTTGTATCAAAAAACCATGTAGAGAAAATCAGATCAATAAAAAATGATTTACCCGATTTGGAAAAAGTAATTTTGCTTGATAAAACTGAACTCGCGGTGAAAGATGAAATATTCATAGAAGACATAATGAAAAATGGAGAAGATTTATTACTTGCATCACCAGATAAATTTGTTGAAAGATGGAATTCAATTTCTGAAAATGATTATGCTAACATTTGTTATACATCAGGGACAACGGCAGATCCAAAAGGAATAATTCTTACACATCGGAACTATACTGCAAATATTGAACAATCTTCTAAACTGTTGCCAATTCCTGAATCTTATGTTTCATTGCTAATGCTTCCATGGGACCATGCTTTTGCACATACAGCCGGTATCTACACATTAATGAAAAATGGTGCAAGTATGGCATCAGTTCAGCAGGGAAAGACACCGCTGGAAACTTTGAAGAATGTTCCTGTTAATATCAAAGAAATAAAACCAACATTTCTTTTAAGCGTTCCAGCACTTGCAAAAAACTTTCGTAAAAATATCGAGAAGGGAATAAGTGAAAAAGGTAAGTTTATCGAAAAGCTTTTTAACAAAGCTCTTAAGGTCGCATATAGTTATAATGGAAATGGCTGGGATAAAGGAACCGGTAAAAGAAAATTACTAAAACCTTTCTATGTTTTTTATGACAAAATTTTATTCAGTAAAATAAGACCAAGCTTTGGCGGGCGGTTAGAGTTTTTTATCGGCGGCGGCGCGCTGCTTGATATAGAACTTCAATATTTCTTTTATGCAATTGGAATTCCTATGTATCAGGGTTATGGACTAACCGAAGCTGCCCCTGTTATATCTGCAAATGTTCCGGCAAAACATAAACTTGGTTCTTCTGGATTTATTGTAGCCGATCTTGAAGTGAGAATATGCGACTCAGATGGAAATAAGCTGCCTGTTGGAGAAAAAGGAGAAATTGTAGTAAGAGGTGAAAACGTGATGGCCGGTTACTGGAAAAATGAACAAGCTACTTTAGAAACAATTAAAGATGGCTGGTTATATACTGGCGATCTCGGTTATATGGACGCGGATAATTTTCTTTATGTTCTTGGAAGATTCAAAAGTTTACTAATCAGCGGTGATGGTGAGAAATATAGCCCTGAAGGAATTGAAGAAGCGATTACTGAACATTCTATATTTATTGATCAAGTTATGCTTTACAATAATCAATCACCTTATACTACAGCTTTAATTGTTCCAAATAAAGAATCAATTTTGAAGTGGATGAGAGAAAAAAATCTTGATAAAAATAATGAGAATGACCAAACAGCAGTGTTAAAGATGATTGAAAGCGATATCAATAAATTCCGTTCAGGAGGAGCTTTTGAAGGACAATTTCCCGACAGATGGATTCCTTCTGCATTAGCGATACTTGGCGAAGCGTTTACTGAACAAAACAAACTGCTGAATAGTACTCTAAAAATGGTTCGCGGAAAAATAACAGAGTTTTATAAAAATAGAATTGATTTTATGTACACTGCAGAGGGAAAGGAAGTATGCAATCATCAGAATAAAAAAATAATAAGCCGGTTATGACACACTGGAAATATTTTATATTTTTCGATAATTATTTCTCGGAATGAAATTTATATGACTTTAAGAAAAGCTCTCATTATAGAAGATGATAGTAAAATAAGAATGTTATTTAAACGATTGCTTGAGAAAAAATTTCGGCTTGAGGTCTCTGAAGCAGTTGATGGTCAACATGCATTGGAAGTTTTAAAAAATATTGCCCCGGATATAATTTTTCTTGATATCGGAATGCCGAGAATGAATGGTGTTGAATTTCTTGCTGCATTACGCCAGACAGATGAAGTAACGCCGGTTGTTGTCCTGACTAGTTTCAACAGCAAAGAATTTGTAGAGAAAATGGTAGGACTTGGTATAAGCGGATTCATAATAAAAACGGATTTTGTTGTTAGTCTTGAAGAAAGGATTTATGAAATATTCCAAAAAATTAGTCCGGCTTACCCTCAATAATTATTAAAAGGATGTACTCTGTTGAGTGTGAAATTTGGTTTATAAATGTTGTGGCTTTCCATTTCCTGAATCCAGCCATTCTGCAGTTCATATTTATCCAATAAATTAATAGATCTATTGTATTCGTTTTCATTTATTGTTCTGTTCAATAATAAAAATTGAGCGGCCTTATTTGAGGGATAGTACTGGGACATAAGAGAAACAAAAATATTTTTACTTAACTCCTGTGAAATAAATTTCAAAACATTTTCAGTCTCGGCAAGCCTGTTAGGCAATATTAAGTGCCGAATAATTATCCCCCGCTTTGCTAAATTATTTTCAATAATCAGTTTATCTCCAACTTGCCGGAACATTTCTTTTACGGCCTCTTTAGTTCTATCAAAATAATTTTCCGCGTTTGAGTATAATTTCCCGTTTTCATTACAGCCATATTTTATATCAGGCAGGTAGATATCAATTACACCGTTAAACAATTTCAGAATTTCCACTGAATCATATCCGTTTGAATTATATATGATTGGAATTGTCAAACCATTCTCTGCAGCAATTTTATAGCTTTTAGGATTGGAATTGAAAAATGTGTGGGGGAGACTAATCCAATATTATGTGCTTTTCTTGATTGTAAAAGAAGCATAATCTCAGCTAACTTTTCAGGCGATGTCTCAAATTTCTTTTCAGTTTTCCAATTTTGACTGATTTCATAATTCTGGCAGTAAACACATTTTAGATTGCAGTTGCCGAAAAAAATATTCCCTGCCCCGTTTGTCCCTGAAATTATTGGCTCTTCGCCATAATGAAGTGTGTATGATGAGATGATAGGATTGATACCGCTTTTGCATAAACCGGTCTCGACAGTTTTCCTATCAACCTGGCATCCATGGGGACAAATAGTGCAGTTAGCCATCAATTGGTCAAGGTTTTTAAGTCTTTCGTTAAATTCGCCGCTATTAAGCAATGATATGTATGAAGGTGTAAAGTTCATTTTGGATTTTCTGTAATAAAGAGCCATGCAAATATATTTAAATTATTGCAAGCTAAACTGATGAATTACATATTCGATAATAGTAGTAGAATTCCTCAAATTATCTCTGGAGCAATGAATGGCGTTAATCACTTGGAGTAACAATTATTCAGTGAATATAAAAGAAATAGATGCCCAACATCAAAAACTTGTAGAACTAGTAAATTTATTACATGATCATATGAAAGCCGGCAAAGGTAAAGACGCGGTAGGGAAAATATTAAAAGAATTAGCCGATTATACTGTTTATCATTTTTCTACCGAAGAAAAACTATTTGCAAAATATTACTATCCGGATTCCAGACCGCATATTAGAGAACACCAGGATCTGGTTGAGCAGGTAACAAAACTAATTTTGGATTATGACAAAGGGAGCGGTGTTCTTCCAATGGATCTAATGGATTTTCTTAGAGATTGGTTGATTAATCATATTGCAAAATCAGATAAAAAATTCACGGCTTTTTTTAATAGTAAAGGCATTAATTAAGAGAGGAGAAAAAAAATGCCATTAATTAACTGGAGCGATTCATATTCGGTAAAAGTAAAAGAGATTGATAACCAGCATAAAAAATTGATCGAAATAATTAACAATCTTCACGATCATATGAAAAATGGAAAGGGCCGTGAACAAGTTGGACCTATTTTAGATGAACTTGTTAAGTATACTGTTTACCATTTTTCTTTTGAAGAAAAATTATTTGCACAGCATAATTACCCTGAAAGTAAAGTGCATGTCAGGCAGCACAGTGATTTAATAGAACGTGTCAATAATTACATCGATGATTTTAAAGCTGGAAAAGGTGTGCTGCCGATGGATTTGATGGATTTTCTTAAACGCTGGCTTATGGAGCATATTAGCGGGGCTGATAAAAAATATAGTTCTTTTTTCAATGCTAAAGGAATAAACTAGAGAAGGAGGCAATGTGGCACTTTTTATTTGGAATGATTCTTATTCAGTAAACATAAAAACAATAGACGATCAGCATAAAGTCCTTATTGGATTGATTAATGATCTGCACGATAGTATGAAAGTCGGCAAAAGCAAAGAAGTTCTTGGACCCATTCTGGATGAACTTGTAAACTATACAGTTTACCATTTTGGTCATGAAGAAAGATTATTTTCTTCTAATGGTTATCCTGATTCTTCAACTCATAAAGCAACACATGCGAAACTTATTCAGCAGGTGAAGGATATTAAAAATGATTTTGATAGCGGAAAGACTGTGCTGTCAATGGAAGTGATGTCATTCCTGAAAGACTGGCTGGGTAATCATATTATGGGCACTGATAAAAAGTATACATCGTTTCTCAACGGCAAAGGAATATATTAATATTCGGTATTTGTAAAAAACTTAATCAAAAAACATTGTTAGGATTGCAAGGCATATAATTAATTATATGCCTTTTTTATTGATTCAAAATTTGCGGCAATTGTTTTATCCAAATCTTCCTTGCTGTGCGCAGTTGAAACAAAGAAAGCTTCAAATTGAGCCGGAGGTAAATAAATGCCTCTGTTCAGCATTTCATGAAAATATTTTGCATAAAGTTTTGCATCAGATTTAATAGCAGAATTAAAATCATTAACCGGTTCTTCAGTAAAGAATAATGTCATCATTGAGCCGACACGATTTATTTGAAATTTTTTTCCGCATGATTTTATTGCATCATTTATTCCAGCTGCCAGGTAAGATGATTTGTCTTCAAGAATTTTATATATACCAGGATTTTCCTTTATATAACTCAGCGAAGCATATCCGGCATTCATTGCAAGAGGATTTCCGCTAAGGGTTCCGGCTTGATAAACCGGTCCGCTTGGTGAAACCATTTCCATTATTTCCTTTTTACCTCCATAAGCACCAACTGGTAAACCACCGCCAATTATTTTACCAAATGTTGATAGATCGGGTTGTATTCCAAGAATTTCCTGAGCGCCACCTTTAGCTAAACGAAAACCGGTCATAACTTCATCAAATATCAGGACAATTTTTTCATCGGAACAAATATTTCTCAACTCTCTTATGAATAAATCATTTGAACGAACTGTTCCCATATTTCCAACAACAGGTTCTATAATTACTGCGGCAATTTCATTTTTATTTTGTGATATAAGATTCTTGACTGAATCAATATTATTAAAATCAGCAACAAGTGTATCTGCAGCATTTCCTTTTGTAACACCGGGACTAGTTGGAACGCCAAAAGTTAAAGCTCCGCTTCCTGCTTTGATTAAAAAGAAATCTCCATGACCGTGATAGCATCCTTCGAATTTTATAATTTTTTCCTTCCCGGTACAACCACGGGCAGCCCGGATTGCACTCATCGTTGCTTCTGTTCCGCTGTTAACCATTCTAACCATTTCAACAGACGGCACAAGTTCGGTTATAAGCTTAGCCATTTTAATTTCGATTTCAGTCGGCGCGCCAAAGCTTGTTCCGTTTTCTATTGCAGCCATTAGTGCGTTTTTAATAAACTCAGGATTATGGCCGAAAATATGAGGACCCCAGCTTCCAATATAATCGATAAATTCATTCCCGTCAGCATCAATCATTTTAGATCCGATACCTGAAGAAATGAAATGAGGTGTTCCTCCAACGGACTTAAATGCTCTTACGGGAGAATTCACTCCGCCTGGAATATATTTTTTTGCTTCATCAAAAAGCTGTTCACTTTTTTTAGTATTCATAATTCCTCGATAAATTCTATTTTATTTTTACAAGCTTAGGATAAATAATCCAGATT